>JAOUEG010000140.1 GCA_029858845.1 Chloroflexota bacterium
CGGCTCCTTCTGACGGCCCAGGAGGACCTCCGCCGCGAGATCGCCCGTGCCATGCACGACGGCCCGGCGCAGAGCCTGACCAATATCGTCCTCCAGGCGCAGATCGTGGAGCGCCTGGTCGCCAGGGACCCGGGGTCGGCCGCCGGCGAGGTCCGCCAGCTCATCGCCATGGTCCAGCAGACCCTGGATGCCACGAAGTCCTTCATCTTCGACGTCCGGCCGATGGTGCTGGACGATCTCGGCCTCGTTCCGACGCTGCGGCGGGCGGCCCGGGAGCGCGGCGAACGGGCGGGCATCCCGGTCACGTTCGATTCGATGGGCCCGGACCGTCGCTTGCCGATGGAGCTGGAGAGCGGCCTGTTCCGCATCCTGGATGAGGCCCTCGATGCGTACCTGACGATGCGGCCCGGGCGAATCACGATCCGCCTCGACTGGGGCGACCAGTTCGAGGCCCGCGTGACCGCCACTCGGGACGTGGCCGAGGTGGCGCGCCCGCAGGGCGGGACCGGCCCGATCCCCGAGGACGGCAAGGAGCTTCCGCCGGCCCTGGCCGCCATGATGGAAGACCGCCGGGCCGATGAGCGTGAGGCCCTGGAGGCCGCCGAGCGCGAGGCGATCGTGATGCTCCCCCCGGCGACGTGGCGGGAGATCCAGAGCCGCGCGGCGTCCGTGGGCGTCGCCCTCGAGCTGCTCGCCGACGGCGGCGAGATCCACCTCAGCGTGGACATCCCCACGCCCGAGTCCGGACCCGAGCCCTCCGACGCATGACGGCGGCGGCTCGGCGGATCGTGGGCGAGCGACGGGGCGCCACGTCGAGCGGCCAGGGGATCGTCGAGTACGGGTTGATCCTGGCGCTGACAAGTGCCCTGACGCTCGTCTGGCTGTTCGTCTTCGGCGGGGCGATCGCGGAGGCGCTCACGTTGATCGGCGAGGCGATCGACCGCGCCGCCGGTGGTTGACCGAGCCGTTCGACGCGGTGCCGCGGAGCACCGTCCCAGGACCATCGTCTCAGTATCCGAACCCGTCCGACCTTCCCTATATTGGCCGAGCCCTCATCCGGGGGTGAGTACTCATCCAGGAGGCAGCCACATGGTGCTGTTCAACGAGTTCCTCGCCGCGCTTCGCCGCGACGAGGAGGGCCAGGGTCTCGCGGAGTACGCGCTGATCCTCGCTCTCATCGCGATCGTCGCGATCATCGCCCTCATCTTCCTGGGCGGCCAGGTCAGCGGCATCCTGAGCACGGTCGGCAACTCGGTCTAGCGCCGCGATACCGACAACCTTGCGAGACCGTCGTCGCCCTTCGGCGCGACGGTCTCGTCGTTTTCGGGCGGTGCGCCAACGCCGGCACCGGGACCTTCCGGTCCCTTGACACCGGCGGCGCCATCCCTACCGTGGACCGCACCTCGGACGAAAGGAGGTGAACATCATGGACTCCCTTGTCGCGGCGATCTTCGATCTCTTCCGCCACGACGAAGACGGCCAGGGCCTGGCCGAATATGCACTCATCCTTGCCTTGATCGCCATCGTCGCGATCGTGTCGCTCCTCTTCCTCGGTTCCCAGATCAGCGACAAGCTCAGCGTCGTGGGCAACGCCATGTGACATGCGCCGTGCCGCCGTGACGCACGGACCAAGCACTCATCCTCGACCCGTCGGACCCATCCTCCGGCGGGTCGTCGCTTTGCGGGAGGGGTCGTCCGACGTCCGCTCGCCGCCCTCCGCGGCGTCCGCCGATAGGGCGTCCTGCCACCTTGCAGGGAACCTTGCGATGTGCGTGGAATCCTTCCGTTTCCTACCAGGGGGTCCTAGCCCTTTGGTATAGTCGCGCCTCCCCGGCGCGATGCTACAGTGGTGCCACCTGTCACACGACTCGGGGAGAAAGAATTGAAGCGCTCAAACCGGTTGGTCCTGCTCATCGGGGTCTTCCTCGCGATCGTCGCATTCGTCGCCGTCCTGCTGCTGGCCGGCGGCGGTGGTGGCGGCGGCGCCGAAAGCAACAGACCGCCTGAGGAACTGCCCACGGTCATCGCCACGGCGGACATCCCGCTCGGCTCCAAGGTCCAGGCCGACCAGGTCAAGGTCGAAGTGAAGGCCGTCACCGCCCGGGAGACCGGCGCCTACGAGGACGTCTCCCAGGTCGTGGGTAAGATCGTCCGCCAGAACGTCTCGACCGGCGCCCAGATCACGTCGACGACGTTCACCGGCGGCCAGACGGGGACCGTCCTGGACATCCAGACCCCGCCCGGCAAGCGCTCCATCGCGGTCCAGGTGGACCAGGTCACCGGCGTCGGCACGGTCATCAAGACCGGCGACTACGTGGACATGATCGTCGGCTTCACCGGCGACAAGTTCCCGGTGATCACGCTCAACCCGGCCGACGACACGTTCACCGTCGTGAGCGGCCTCAACAGCACGAGCGTCAAGGCGCTCATCCAGGGGATGCAGGTCCTCGGGACGCTGCTGCCGCCTCCCCCCGAGACGACCGACAACCAGGATCCCAACGCCCCGACGGACAGCGGTGGCACCACCCTGACCGGCCAGCAACAGATCGTCATCCTGGCGGTGGATGCCCAGCAGGCCGAGATCATCAAGTTCGCTCAGCTGGACGGGTCCATCACCCTGGTGCTCCGCTCGGCGGACGACTTCCTGGACCCCGTCACCGGCGAGCCGCTCCCGGACGGGCCGGTCCCGGACACGACCACCGGCATCATCCTCAAGTCCCTGGTGGACACCTACGGCGTCATCCCGCCGGAACTGGTGGAAACCGTCCTGCCGGCACAGGCATCGCCGGCTCCGTAGTGCCGATCCGGCCCTCTCCCCGGCCGGACTGCACCCTGGACTGCGGCGCGCGGGCGCGACGGACCACGGGTCCCGCGCCCGCCGCCATCACCATCGCCACCACCGATCCTTATCCACCCTCTGAACACAGCGAGAGTCCGAACGCCTGATGGCTGACCAGATCCGTGTCCTGATCGTCGACGACATCCCGGAGACGCGCGACCACCTCTCGAAGCTGCTCGGCTTCGAGAGCGACATCGACGTCGTCGGTTCGGCGGCGTCCGGAGCGGAAGCGATCGATCTCGCCACGTCGCTCAACCCGGATGTCGTCCTCATGGACATCAACATGCCGGACATGGACGGCATCGCCGCCACGGAGCAGCTCTCCCGGACGCTCCCGACGACCTCGGTCGTGATGATGTCCGTCCAGGGCGAAGCGGATTACCTCCGGCGGTCCATGCTCGCCGGCGCGCGCGAGTTCCTCGTCAAGCCTTTCAGCAGCGACGAGCTGACCGCGTCCATCCGCCAGGTCTACGCCCGCGAGCGGGACAAGCTCAGCCGCATGACCGTGGCGCCAGCCCAGGCAGCCGGGTCGGGAGGTTCCGCTCCGACGCCCTCCGGCTCGGGGGAGCCCGGGACGGTGGTGGCGCTCTTCAGCCCCAAGGGCGGGGTGGGCCGGACCACGATGGCCGTCAACATGGCCGTCGCCGCCGCGACCGAACTGGGCAAGAAGGTCGTCCTCGTGGACGGCTCGTTCCAGTTCGGCGACGTGGGCGTCCTCCTCAACCTGAACCCCAAGAACAAGTCCATCGCGGACCTCGTCCCGGAGCTCGAGCAGGCGGGCCACGAGGTGGAGTCGATCGACACCTTCGTGATCAACCACTCCGCCGGCATCCGCGTCCTGCTCGCGCCTCCGTCCCCGGAGATGGCCGAGCTCATCACCCCGTCCGGCATCCGGCGGGTCATCGAGTCGCTGCGGCTGAACCACGACCTGGTCGTGGTGGACTGCACCGCGTTCTTCAACGACACCACGCTGGCCATCCTGGACGCGGCGGACGTGATCCTGACGATGCTCAGCCTGGAGATCACCAGCATCAAGAACATGCGCCTCTTCCTGGAGGTCGCCGACCAGCTCGGCTACGAGCACGGCAAGGTCCGGCTGGTCCTCAACCGATCCGATTCCGCGCTCGGGATCCGCATCGCGGACGTCGAACACTCGATCGGTCGTAAGGTAGACGAGACGATCGTCAGCGACGGACGGAGCGTGGTGTACGCGCTCAATCGAGGCGTGCCGTTCTTCCTGAGCAATCGGGAGGCGCAGGTCTCCCAGGACGTTCTGCGGCTTGCCAGGTCCGTGGTCGGCGAGCGATCGCAGGTCGCTGCGGGCGAAAGCAGCGCTCCCAAGGCCACCCAGAAGAAGTCGTTGTTCGCATGGCGCTGAACATGGATCTCCGAATCAGGACCCAGGTAGCGAGCCCCCCGGGGCGAGAAGGGGTGTAGGCGATGTCCCTGTTGAAGCGAATCGAGAGTGCCCGCCCGGGTGGTGCGCCGGAAGCGCCCGCACCCGGGGCGCCCGGCGCTCCTGGATCGAACCTCCCGGCGCCGGCGGCTCCACCGCCGTCGCTCCCCACGGCCCCGCGTCTGGCGACGTCGGCACCCGTCCGCGAGTCGTTCCGCGACGTCAAGTTCCGGATCCAGAGCCGGGTCATCCAGGACCTGGACCCGAAGCTGGACCTGTCCAACCAGGTCGAGGTACGGCGCCAGATCGAGGAGATCTTCGGCAAGGTCATCGACGAGGAAGGCCTCGCCCTGACCCGGGCGGAGCGCGTCCGGATGCTCGAGCAGATCACGGACGAGATCATCGGCCTCGGCCCGCTCGAGCCACTCCTGCGCGACGAATCCATCACCGAGGTGATGGTCAACGGCCCGCGGCAGGTCTACATCGAGCGATCCGGCAAGCTGGAGCTCACCAACGTCGTCTTCCAGAACGACGACCACGTCATGCGCATCATCGATCGGATCATCGCCCCGATCGGCCGCCGCGTCGACGAGTCGTCGCCGATGGTGGACGCGCGCCTCACGGACGGCTCCCGCGTCAACGCGATCATCCCGCCGCTCTCCCTCGTGGGCCCGGTCGTCACGATCCGGAAGTTCTCCGCCTCGCCCTTCACGGTGGACGACCTGGTCCGCTTCGGCACGGCGACCGCCGACATGTTCGACTTCCTGCGCGCCTGCGTCGAAGCCCGCCTCAACATCTTCGTGTCCGGCGGCACCGGCTCCGGCAAGACCACGACCCTCAACGTCCTGTCGTCGTTCATCCCGAATGACGAGCGCATCGTCACGATCGAGGACGCGGCCGAGCTCCAGCTCCGCCAGGAGCATGTCGTGACCCTGGAGTCCCGCCCACCGAACATCGAGGGCAAGGGCGCGATCCCCATCCGCGAGCTCGTGCGCAACGCCCTCCGCATGCGGCCAGACCGCATCATCGTCGGCGAGTGTCGTTCCGGCGAGGCCCTGGACATGCTCCAGGCCATGAACACCGGCCACGATGGGTCGATGTCCACCGGCCACGCCAACTCCCCGCGCGAC
>JAOUEG010000141.1 GCA_029858845.1 Chloroflexota bacterium
GGGCACCTCCGCACTGCCCACGACCGCCTGGTTGCTGATGAGGGTGCCGGCGGGCACGCCGAGGTCGACCCGGAGATCGAACTCGACCACCGCGGTCTGGCCGGGGTTGATCACGCCCGCGCCCGGCGGCGGTGTGAGATCCGACGAGTGGATGGAGATTCCGGCGATGAGAGGGAAGATGCCACCGTCGGGCCGCCCCACGGGCACGCCGTTCAGCGTCATGGAGTCTTCCTCGTAGCTCGTGTTGGCGGGAACGACGTCCTGCAGGCTGGCGGCGGTCGCTGCGACGCTGCCGCTGTTGTGCACGCTGATCGTGTAGTGGAGCACATCGTCGGGATCGACGATCCCCAGCGTTCCGGCGTCCGCGCCGATCACCACGTCCTTGGCCGCAAAGAGGAGCGGCGAGATACCCACCACGTCGCGAGTCGGATCGTCCGGCGTGGGGGTTCGCGGATCGTCCGAGGGCTGGTCGGCCACGCCGCCGGCCGGCGCGCTGACGAAGGCCTGGTTCGAGATCACCGTGCCGTCCGCCACTCCCGGGTCGACGATCACGTCGAAGACGATCGTCGCCACGTTGTTCGCGGTCGGAGACGCGTCCGCGCGCATCGCGCCCGGGGTGGGATCCTCGGGCGCGTAGATCGGGATTCCCGCGCTGAGCGGCGAGAGGCCCGAAGGCCCGTCGGCCACCGGCGTGCCATTGAGCGCGGTGCTGCCCGGCACGTAGGTCGTGTTCACCGGGACGTCGTCCCGGAGCACGCTGTCTACGGCGTCGTCCGTGCCGATGTTCTTGACCGTGACGGTGTAGCGCAGCGTCTCGCCCGCGAGCAGCACAGCGGGATCCCCGTCGAGATCGGTCGAGATCTTCTCCACCTGGAAGTCGGGTGCCGATTCGATCAGGACCTCGGTGGGATCCTCGTCTCCCGTGACGAACGGGTCCGCTGGGCCGTTCACATCGGGATCGTCGCTGTCCGCGAAGGCCGCGCCGTCGATGCGCAGCTCGGACTGGTTCGCGATGCGCGTGCCGTCGGCGATGACGGAGGCCAGCGTGATCTCGAACTCGATGATCGCGCTGTCGTTCAGGCCCGGGAGGCTCAGGCCGCGGACGTCGAGGACGCCGGTGCCCTGCGCGCCGCCCGTCCAGTCCGTGTTGCCGGAGTCGGCGCCGGCCGGCGCGCTGATCACCACGAGGGTGCCGGGCTCGAAGCCGGGCGGGCCGTTCAGCCGATCCAGCTCGTCGAAGACGCTGAGGTTGTCGAGCGGGAAGCTGCTCAGGTTCTCGATGCGCAGCCGGTAGCGGAGCCGGTCGCCCGGCGCGGCCGTCGTGGCGGGGCTCGCGCCGCGGGTCACGTTGACCACGGTCTTCTCGAAGAGATACCCCGGCAGCGCCACGATCACCGCATGCGCATCCTCGTGGTCGAGCAGGCTCGGAGTTCCGTCGCTGAGCACGCGCGTGAAGAGGCGCGCGTCGGCGCCGGTGTCCGGGTCCGACGGATCGGCGCTGAACCACTCCGTCGCACCGGCGACGTTCGTGAGCACTTCGCCGTCCTGGCTGTCGACGTCGAGCCGGATCTCATAGGTGGCGATCAGGCGCTGATCGGGAGCGATGGCCGCCGCCGCCGTGAGCATGCGGATGTCGAGCCGGCAGTCGGGCTCGCCGAAGAAGACCACCGAGAAGTCCGTGCCCTCGGCCAGCGGCCCGGAGACCGGAGTGCTGCCGTTCGCCTCGAAGACCTGCGCGGTCACCGCGCTGGGCGCGGCATCGCAGGTTCCGCCGGTCGCTCCGCTGGGCAGCAGGTCGGTGAGGGTCAGATTCCAGGCCGTGCCGTCGGCCGTGTTGTGGGCGTCGAGGGTGAAGGTCTCCGGCGTCCCGACCGTGATCTGGGCCGGCCCGCGCTTCTCGACCGTCAGCGCATCGGGCCCGACGATCGTCATGGGCTCGCTGGTGCCGGCCGCCCCGATCTGCTGGCTGGCGTTGCTCCCGTTCACCCAGTTGTAGAGGAAGCGCGCGGTGTTGGTGAAGGGGAGGCCGCTCGCGTTGGTGGGCGTGTCTTCCAGGACGACGCGGATCTCCACGACGATCTGCTCGTTGGCGGGGATGTCGATGCCGATCGACGGATCCTCGATCACGAGATCCGTGGCGCTGCCCGTATTCACGGGACTCCAGGGCTCGGATCCCGAGATCTTCGCAACCCCGACGAAGCGGAGGTCCGCGGCGGACGCGGTCAGATCGTCGAGGATCCGCACGTCGTAGATCGGCAGCGGGTACGCGACCTCCGGAACCGTGATCTGGTAGCTGAAGACCTCGCCCACCGACGCCGTCGCTTGGGTGTTCTCCTTCCGGAGCGGATCCACGGGTATGGTCGCGACCAGCACCTGCGTCGGGTCCTCGTCGCCCAGCACGTCGGGATCGGCCTGGCCGTTGACGTTGGGGTCGTCGCTGTCGGCGAGCTTGACCGTGCCGAGCAGCAGGTCCGCCTGGTTGGTGACGAGCGTGCCGTCGGCGAGGCCCGAGGCCAGGGTGATGTCGAACTGGACCTGGGCCGCACTGAAGGCGGGAACATCCACGTTGCGGATGTCGAGAATGCCGGCCCCGTTCGTTCCGCCATTGGGATTGGTATTCGTGGAGTCGGCGCCGGCCGGCACGCTGCCCGGGACGAGGCTGAACGTGCCCGGCTCGAAGACGGCGGACGCGTTGAGCTCGCCCAGATCGTCGTAGAAGGTGAGGTCGGTCAGCGGGACGTCGGTGGCCTGCAGGCGCAGCGTGTAGCGCAGCGTGTCGCCGGGAGCGGCCGTCGACGCCGGGCTGATGCCGCTGGTGAGGTTCGCGACGCTCTTCTCGAAGAAGTAGCCGTAGAGCGCCGCCGTGACGGTGTGGGCGTCCTCGTGGTCGAGCACGCCGGGGGTGCCGTTGGTCAGCGTGCGCGTGTAGCTCAGGCGGTCGGGGTTGCTGCTGTCGCCGTTGAACCACTGGGTCGCCCCGGCGACGTTGGTGAGCGCGGCGCCGTCCTGACTGTCGGCGTCGAGCTGGGTCCGGTAGGTGAGGATCAGTCGCTCGCTCGAAGCGATTGCCCCGGCTGGCGTGATCATCGTCAGCGTGAGCTCGCAGGTGGGCGCGGCGCTGTAGCTGAGCGAGAAGTCGGCGCCCGGGAGCAGCGGGCCCTTTCCCGGAACCGGGGTGACGCCGTCCGCCGCGAAGACCTGCGCGCTCAGGATCTCGGGCGTGGTATTGCACATGCCGCCCGTGGCGCCGTCGGGCAGCCGGTCGAGAAGCGTGACGTTCCAGGCGTCGCCGAGCCCGATGTTCTGGACGTCGATGGCGAACTCCCCCCACTGTCCCAGATTCATCGTCAGGCCGAGCGTCGCCGGGCCGGTCTTCGCAACCACGAGGTAGGGCGCGGCGATCGTCAGGGGCTGCGTGATCCCCCACTCGCCCGGCAGGGGCTCGTAGAACACGCCGTCGATGAGCCTCCCGAAGTCCCACTTGGCGGTGTTGACGAACTGCGTCCCCGGCGTGTTGGTCGGTGTGTCGTCGAGCACCACCTCGATTTCGATGACGATCTGCTCGAAGGCCGGGACGACGGGAGTGACCTCGAAGGTGAGCAGGCCGCCCACATTGGAGAACGTGTGCTGCACGGGAGCGCCGCTGCCCTGCCAGTAGGCGACGTGACCGAGATACGTGAGATCCACGCCCGTTGCGCCGAGGTCGTCCCAGATCGTGACGCTGTGCACGTCGTTGGGCGAGCCGCTCGAGTTGATCACATTGCCCGTCGCCGGGTCGAACAGGACCGGGATCGTGAGCGTGTAGGTGAAGGGCACGCCGATGGCGGCCGTGGCCTGGCCCGCGGGATTCTGCTTGTCGATCTTCTCGACGGGGATCAAGTAGTTCTGACAGCCCTCCTGGATCGAGGTCGAGGAGCCGTTGGTGAACCAGATCTTGTGGTCCGCGACGGAGTTGCACGCCATCTGGCCGGTGTGTACGACGTTGTCGAAGACGACGAGCCAGCGTTCGTCGGTCTGGCCGGGCTGCGTGAGGAAGCTGAAGTTGGTGTCCAGCGGATTCGAGGCCGGAAAGTTCCGGATCGTGCAGTTCCGGTCGATCTTGATCTGGGAGGGCGCGGAGATGCCCGTGAAGCCGTCGAGCACGCCGCCGGGGAATGCGGAGCAATCCTCCGCCTGCGCGGAGAAGGTCGCGCCCAGCAACAGCGCGAAGACGAGCAGCGGGATCGACATCCCGCTGCCGGCTGCTCTCGCACTGATCTGATCCCTGCGGATCATGGTTGCCCTCGTTCCACCGACGGAGGGACGAGCGCATTGCCAGTACAGAGGGAGGCAGCCCGAAGGTTGGCCTGGATTCTGGCGGTCCCGCTGTCATGGGCCCGAGGCCTTGTAGACCGGAGACTTTGCGTCGCCACCTTTCGGTGGGTTTGCCTTTTTCTGAATCGGTTTGAGCCTTGGCTCAATATGTCGAACTCGGAATTCGGTTCGATCTCCTCTCGTGTCGAAATGCGGTGGATGGCGGGTCCGCCCCTGCCGCTGCGAGCCGCGCGCTCAGGCCGCCGGCAGGAAGTCGATGGGGTACAGGATCGTCACCGTCGGTACGCCCTGCTTGGCGCCGAAATCGAAAGTCTTGACGCGCTCGACCACCTGGGCCGAGAGCTGCGGGGCGTTCATGTCGGTGGACTGCAGCGCACACAGGGAGACGCTGCCGTCGGGCTCGATGCGGATGCGCAGGATCATCTGCCCCTGCAGCGTGGGGTCCCTGCGGAGCTCGCGGTTGTAGAGCCGGTAGAGCGCCGCCTTGTGGCGGTCGAACACGATCTGGATCTCCTCGTCGGTGCGCGCGAGCCCCGGCCCACCGCCGCTCAGGGGTCGCCCCGTGCCTCCGCCCGAGCCGATCGAGCTGGTGGCGCGCGCCACCTGGACGCCCCCGATGCCTCCGCCGCCCGATCCGCCGACGTTGCGACTCAGCGAAGCCAGGTTGATGCCGCCGCTGGATCCGGTCGCCCGGGTCGCCACCATGGATCGGGTCGTCCAACCGACCGCGGCCTCGCCGGAGTCGTCGATGCGCGCGTTCGCGCCGAGACGAGCGGCGGGATCGTTCTCGGCGAGACCCGAGAACTTCTCGCGGAAGGCGAGGATCCCCTTCGACGCGGTGGCTGGCTTCGGCGACCACTCCGGGTCCGACTTGGGCGCCGCCTCCTCCGGCACGAGCTCCTCGGTCGGCTCCGGCTTGGTCTCCTGGACAAGAGATTCCTGCGGAGCCGGCGGCGGCGGCAGCGGAAGCTGCGTGCTGATGAGGCGAGTCAGGCGGTCCGGGACCTGGATCTGCTCCCAGGGCTCGGGCAGGG
>JAOUEG010000142.1 GCA_029858845.1 Chloroflexota bacterium
CGACCGCGGCCCTGGCCCCCGCTCATACGGCTACCCGGCAGTCGTCCCGGCCCGGACCGGCTAGACTCGGTATACCGATGCGTGATCTATTCGACGATTTCCTGGACGACCTCCGACGCCGCGAGGCTGCAGCCCGCGGTGAGGACCCCGACGCCGTTACACCCAGGCGCCCGCGTCGCGTGGGGCCCGACGACGAGCCTGGCGACGACGATCCGGGTCGTGCCGACGGGCCTGACGACGACGATCCGAGCCGCGCCGGCGGGCCCCCGCGGGAGCCGTCTCCGCCGCGACGGCGCCGGGTCGCCGAGGACGGTGGCCGAGGTGGGCCCCGGATCGGCTGGTTCGTCGTCGGTGCGATCCTCCTTGTCCTCTTCACCGTCATCAGCTTCGGCCTCGACCTGTGGACCGATGTCCTGTGGTACCAGAGCGTCGGCTTCGACGGCGTCTTCTGGACTCGACTGGGGGCTCAGGCTGGGCTGTTCGTCGCGACGCTGGGCGCCGCGCTGCTCATCCTGCTGGGCAACCTGTGGTTGGCCGGTCGCCTTCTGCCGCCACCGGATCCGTCGCGTCCGGGCGGATCGTTCCGATCGCTGTTCGAGCGTCTGAACGAGGCGGCCCAACAAGGCGCGGACGCCCGAGGTCCGGCCCGGCGGTGGGCACCCGAGGAACCGCGGCCGGTCACCCTGGGCGCCGAGGACATGCCGGACCTGACGCCGATCGCTCGGGTGGTCCTGGTCATGGTGAGTGTCCTGATCGCCCTGACGATCGCGGGCACGGTGGCCTCGTCATGGCAGACCGTGCTGCTCTGGCAGAACCGGGTCCCGTTCTCACCGGAGACGGCCGCCGCGGTCACGGATCCCATCTTCAATCGCGATATCGGGTTCTTCCTGTTCGAGCTGCCGTTCCTGCGATTCGTGCAGGCCCTGTTCAACGGCGTCGTGGTGGCGACCCTCGTCGTGGTCCTGGCGCGGTACCTGGTGGGAGCCTCGCGCGGGAGTCTCGTGTTCGTCACGCCGGTCCGGGTCCACCTCGGCGTCCTCGGCGCGCTCTTCCTCCTCTCGGTGGCCTTCGGCTACCAGCTCGACAAGTGGGAGTTGGCCTACAGCACGCGCGGCTTCGTGACCGGCGTCGGCTTCACCGATCAGAACGCCCAGTTCTTCGCCTATGACGTGCTCACGATCATCTCCGGGATCGCCGCCGCGCTGCTCGTCGGCGGCGCCTTCACGCGGATGATCTGGCCGTTGGCGCTCACCATCGGTATCTGGGTCCTCGCATCGCTGGTGATCGGGCGGCTGTACCCGGAGGCGATCCAGCGGTTCACGGTCGAGCCCAACCAGTACGCCCAGGAGGAGCGCTACATCGCGAACAACATCGCGATGACGCGTCAGGCGTTCGCGCTGGACGAATGGGAGGACCGCTCGTTCAGCGGAGAAGATCGGCTGGACCTGGCGCAGATCGAGCAGGAGGACGCCGCAACGTTCCGCAACGCCCGGTTGTGGGACTACCGGCCGCTCGGCGACACCCTCGACCAGCTGCAGCGCGTGCGCCGCTACTACGACTTCGTGGATGTGGACACGGACCGCTACGAGATCGACGGCGTCCAGCGGCAGGTCATGCTCTCCGCCCGCGAGCTCGCCCTGGATCAGAACCCGGGGGCCACGGGCTTCGTCAACCAGCGCATCGTGTACACCCACGGGATCGGCGCCGCCATGGTGCCGGTCAACGAGGTGGCGAACGAAGGGCAGCCGCGGCTGTTCATCAAGAACCTCCCGCCCGTCTCCTCGGACGGGGCGCCCGAGATCACCCAGCCGCGCATCTACTTCGGCGAGCGGCCCAGCGAGTACGTCATCACCGGCGCCCGCCAGGCGGAATTCGACTACCCGACCGGGGAGGGCGAGAGCGGGGGCGACCCCGGCACGGAGACCCGCTGGACGGGCACGAGCGGCATCTCGCTCGAGGCGACGCTGAATCGGCTCCTTTTCGCGCTGCGGTTCCGCGATCTCGACCTGCTGATCAGCGACCAGATCACGGCAGACAGCCAGCTCCTGTTCCATCGATCGCTGGGTGATCGGCTGGCGCGCATCGCGCCGTTCCTCCTGTACGACAAGGATCCATATCTCGTCATCGACGGCAGCGGGCGCCTGGTCTACGTACAGGATGCCTACACCGTGTCGGACCGGTTCCCGCACGCCCAGGAGTTCGACCCGACCCTCCTGGAGACGACCGGCCTCGGATCGCGTCCGTTCAACTACATCCGCAACAGCGTCAAGATCACGATGGACGCCTACGACGGCACGATGAACTTCTACGCCCAGGATCCGTCCGACCCGATCCTTCGTGCCTGGTCGGGCATCTTCCAGACGCTCTTCAAGCCGGCGGATCAGCTCCCTGACGACATCCGCGCGCACCTGCGCGTACCGGAGGAGCTGTTCAACGTCCAGACGCGCATGTTCGGGCGCTATCACGTCACGAACCAGCTGCGCTTCTTCCAGAACGACGACCTGTGGACCGTTCCGCAGGCGAAGGGCAGCAGCCAGACCCTCCCGTCCGAGGCGTACTACGTGATCATGCGCATGCCGGGTGAGCCGGAGGCGGAGTTCCTCCTCCTCCAGCCCATGGTCCCGATCAGCCGGCCCAACATGATCGCCTGGGTCGCGGCTCGGATGGATGCGCCCAACTACGGCACGACCCGGGTCTATCGGTTCCCGGCCGACACGACCATCTTCGGACCGGCCCAGATCGAGGCCAGGATCGTCCAGGACCCGCAGATCAGCCAGCAGTTCACCCTGTGGAGCCAGGGCGGCAGCACGGTCATCCAGGGCAACCTGATCGTCGTGCCCGTGGGTGATTCACTGATCTACCTGCAGCCCGTCTACCTGCAGTCCCAGCAGTCGGCGTTCCCGGAGTTCCAGCGGATCATCGTCGCCTCGCCGCGCCAGGTGGTATGGGCGCCGACCCTCGGCGAAGCCCTCGGCCTGCTGCTCGAGGCGGAAGGCACCGTGGAGCCGACACCACCGCCGGGCTCGTCGCCGGGCCCGGGCCCGAGCCCGACTCCGACACCACGCCCGTCCGGGACGCCCGGCCCCGCTGAGCCGCTGCCGGCGGACGTCCCGGGCCTGATCGAGTACGCCAACCTCCATTTCGAGCTCGCGCAGGGCGCGCTTCGCGCCGGCGATTTCGCTCTGTACGGTGACGAGATCGCGAAGGTGGAGGCTGCCCTGCGGCGACTTGACGAGCTCGCTCCGGGCCTGGGCCTCGCACCGCCCGAACCATCGGCCAGCCCGGCCCCATGAACCTCGGGGCGACGCTGGTGGCGTCGTTCCTCGTCACGCTCGTCCGGCCGGCCACCTGGCCGCTGGCTCTCGCCACGTTCCTGTTGCGAGGCGGGCTGCTCCTGGTCATCGCCCCGATCGTCGTCATCCCGAGTCCGATCGGTCTCGCGAACATGATCGGTCCTGCGATCACGTCCTTCGTCTTCGGGGGGGTGTCGACGTGGCTGTTGGTGCTGATCGTCGGGGCGGCGCTCGTCGGACTCGTCTGGCTCGTGGGCGGCGGCCTGATGGCGGCTGCGGCCGAGGCCGAGGCCGTCGGTCTCGTCGCGTCCGACGAGGATGTCGCCGGGTCGCCCCGGTCGGTCGTACCGGACGATCGGGACTTGGCGCCGCGCATCCTCGCCGCACGGCTGCTCGCCCACGTTCCGACCGCCGGTGCCCTCGCCTGGGGGCTGGCCACGATCGTGAGCGTCACATACCGCGAGCTGACCGTGCCCTCGGACGTGACGACGCCCATCGGTCTGCGCGTCATCGGCGGGGCCCCCGAGGCGATCGGAGTCATCGCCGCGACATGGATCCTCGGCCAGATCGTGGGTGCCCTCGCGGCGAGGCGGTTGGTGCTGGCCGGCGATGGCGTCGCGGCGGCCCTGGTCGGGGCAGGTCTCCGGTCGGTACGCCACCCGCTGCGGGTGCTGACGTTCGAGGCGGTTCCCCTGCTCGCCCTCGTCGCGGCATTGGTGCCGTCATTCGCGGCTGCGGCGACGGCCCTGGACGTCGTGCGCGCATCGCTCAGGGGCGAGGCCGGACCCATCCCGACGCTTGCGAGCGTCGCCCTCCTCGTCCTGATCTGGCTGGGTGGATTGACCCTGGCAGCCGTCGTCTCGGCCTGGCGCGCTGCAGTCTGGACGGTGGACTCGACCGGGACGTTCGGTGCACCCGGTGACGGCCGAGAGGGGGACTGGAACGAAGCGCCTTCGTCTGGCACGCTGGCGGACCTTCGATCCCGCGGGGTCGATCCGGAGACGAGGTGAGCGATGGTGCAGTCGATCGTCTGCGGCGCGTGTCGCGCCGCGGTTCCCTACGGGAGGCTGTCCTGCCCGGCGTGCGGTGAACTGCTCGCGTCCGTCGTCGGAGCACCCCGGAGGGGTGTACCGGCCACGGCCGGCGGAGCGACCGAGGGCACCGGGTCGCCCGTGGGCCCGGCCGTCGCGATCCCCCCGCCGTCCGAGCTGGAGGATGGACCCGCCGCATCGCGATCGGACCCGGTACACGCCGTCAGCGGCCGATCCACCGCGGCAGCGACCGCCGTGCACGTCGCTGAAGGTCTCGTCGATGCGAACGCCGGGGCTGCTGTCGATGCCAACGCCGGGGCTGCTCCCGACGTCGCGACCGGCGCGGGGGCCGACCCTGGTCTCGGCAGGGACGAGCCGTCGGTGCCCCCCGAGGGCGGCTCCGGGACGACGAGGGTCGGTGACGAGCCGCCGCCGCCGGCGACCTTCGGCGCGCCCACCGCGATGGTCGAGCGAGCCGCGTGGGCGGAGAACGGGACACCGGGCGCCTACGTCCCGCCGCCGATCCTGCAGCCTGCCGGCCCGGCGGCGCCGGCGCGGGCGTGGGGCGGTCACGCTGGCGCCGAGGCGGAATCGAAGGCGGGGACCGCGGGCTCGACTCCGGACCCGGCAGCGACCGATCACCGATCGGCCGGGCAGGAGGGTCGCTCGGAGGGGCTCGCGCCGGATGCCGCGAAGCAGGCCGTCGAATTCGTCGGGTGGCTGTCGATCGCCGGCGCCGCCCTCGCCATGGCCGGATTCATCCTGCCGTGGTCCGACGTGGTCATCGGAGCCTCCGGGGTGGACTACGTCGATCGCTGGGGCCTCGCCGGCCCCGGGCACATCCTGGTGCTGGTCGGCCTCCTCGGCATCGTCAGCGCCGCCGTGACGCGCGAGCGAGTCCCGATCTGGCTGGGGATCGGCCTGCCCGGGCTCGCGCTCGGTTCGCTGCTGGTCGGCCTCGTCTGGCCGTATGTCGTGGGCCCGCTGGGGGCC
>JAOUEG010000004.1 GCA_029858845.1 Chloroflexota bacterium
CGCCCTCGGGGCAGCCTGCGCCTACTGAACCGTCGGCGGCGATGCTGCGGATCGCGATCGACGGCGCTCTCGAGGGGGGGTTGGCCAATGCCGCCACCGGCGGCGACGCGGTCAGGCTGGCCGGCTTCCTGTACGACGGTCTGTATGGACTGGATGAGGAACTGCGGCCGGTGCCGCGGTTGGCGGCGGGCCCGGCCGCGGTATCGGCGGACGGCCGCACGTGGACGTTGACCTTGCGCGATGGCGTCCGCTTCCATAACGGGGAGCTGCTGACCGCGGACGACGTGGTCCACACGTATGAACGGGCGATGAGCCCCAGGTGCGGCTTCTCGTCCGGGAACTGCTTGTCGGCGATCCTGGCCGGGACCGCCAGGGTGGACGACCGTACGGTGGCCTTCACGTTGAGGGAGCCCGGCGCGTCCTTTGCGGCGACGGCCCTCCGACTCGGGATCGAGAGCAAGGCGGCGGTGGGCGCGTCCTACGAGCGCTTCCTCGCCGGGATCGCCGGTGTCACGGCATCCGAAACGTCGAGCTACCTCGATCTGGTCGCGGCCGAGGAGGCGCGGCCGACGGGGCCTCCCGGTCCCGACGGCGATCCGACGGTCGCGTACGGGCCATTCCGCGCCGCGGGCGAAGCGCTCCTGACGCGGGCGGCGGTGGACCTGCCCGATCCCGTGCTTCACACGGCCGACGGGGACTTCGACGAGGGCAGCTACGTCCGCGATGTCGTGGCCCGCGTCCAGGCGGTCGATGCGACATTCACGAGCACGCGCCTCGATGCCATGGCGGCTGCGTATCCGTACCTGGACCTGCAGAACGCGCCGGTCGGAACCGGTCCGTTCGTCCTCGCCGCCGAGCGTGTCGGCGCCGAGACCGGCAGCGTGCTCTCGTTGATCGCCAACGAGGCGTACTTCCTCGGCGCGCCGGAGATCGAGCGGGTGGAGGTTCGCATCGCCGGCTCGGATGTGGCGGCCGCCCGCGCGGTACTCGACGGCGAGGTGGACTGGCGTCCCTCGGTCCGACCGACGACGTATGACGCGATACGCGGCGACCCTGCGGCGCGGTTCGTGGAATATCCGGAATTCGGGTTCCTCGGCCTGTACTTCAACCTGCATCCGGAGGCGGACGGCCTTTTCCTCGATCGAAGGCTGCGACAGGCCGTGGCCTACTGCTTCGATATCCAGGTGACCACGGCGTCGGCGACGGATCGTCACGGTCTCGCCATCTCCAGCGAGATCCCGGTGATGTCATGGGCGTATCCACCGTCCGGGCTGGCAACCTACCCGATGGACGCGGGCCGCGCGATCGGCCTCATCGAGGCGGCCGGATGGACTCGCGGCGACGACGATATCTACGTGAAGGACGGGCGCCGCCTGTCCACCACCGTCGCCGTTCGGGAGGGGTTCCCGGCGCGCGCTGCCTGGCTCCGGCTCATGGCCGACCAGGTGCGTTCATGCGGGATCGACTTCCAGGTGGCGGAGACGAGCTTCGCGTCCATCCTCGACATGCTCGTCGTCTATCCGCACGTGAATGCGGCGGCGCCCGAGGACGGCCGCTCGTTCGACGTCTACTTCGGCGGCTTCGATACGGGCATCGATCCGGATCCGTTCCGCTTCTACCACTCCTCGGAGTGCTCCAGTGCCGAGCGGCCCGACACCTACAACTTCGGTTGCTACCAGAGCGAGACGGTGGACCGGCTCATCGATGCGGGCCGGGTCGAGACCGACCAAGCGAAGCGCGCCGAGATCTACCACGAGTACGCCGTGCGGCTTTCGGAGGACCTGCCCGTGATCTACGCCTGGTCGGACCTGATTCGCGAGGCGATCAGCCCGACGCTCGGCACGACGGCCGACCGCGGGTTGCAGCTGGATACGCCCACCTGGTACCGCCAGCTCGAGCGGCTGACCAACGTCCGCTGACCGTCCGGTCCGGCCCGTGGGCCGGATGCGGGATCAGCCGCCTGGCGTCCGGAAATGGCAGGCGCACAGGTGATCCCCGCCGAGATCGATCAGCGGCGGGATCTCGGCGGCGCAGATCTCCGGGTCGCCCATCTCCCTGCGCAACGGACAGCGTGGATGGAAGCGACACCCGCTGGGCGGATTGACCGGGCTCGGGACGTCGCCGGTCAGGATGACGCGCTGACGGCGGGCCTCGGGATCGGGTACAGGGATGGCCGACATGAGGGCGAGGGTGTACGGGTGCTCCTGCTGCCGGAACAGTTCGCGGCGATCCGCCAGCTCCGCGACGCGCCCGAGGTACATCACTGCGACGCGGTCGCTGATGTGTTCGACCACACCCATGTTGTGCGCGACGAAGACGTAGGTGAGGCCCAGTTCCCGCTGCAGGTTCTTGAGCAGGTTGAGAACCTGTGCCTGGATCGAGACGTCCAGCGCGGAGACCGGCTCGTCACACACGACCAGGTCCGGCTCCAGCACGAGGGCCCGGGCGATACCGATGCGCTGCCGTTGGCCCCCGGAGAACTCGTGGGGATAGCGACGGGCGTGATACGACTGGAGCCCGACCATGTCCATCATCCTGGCGACCTTCTCGCGTCGCTCCGACGGCGTCCCGAGCTCATGGATCCGCAGGCCCTCGCCGATGCTGTCGCCGATCGGCGTTCGGGGATCCAGGCTGGAATAGGGGTCCTGGAAGATGATCTGCATCCGCCGTCGATACGGCTTCAGCGCGGCGCCATGAAGCTCCGTGAGTTCCACGCCGTCGAACCGGATGCTCCCCGACGTCGGTTCGATGAGACGCAGGAGCAGGCGTCCGACCGTGGTCTTCCCGCAGCCGGATTCCCCGACGAGCCCGAGCGTCTCCCCGCGTCGGATCTCGAAGCTGACGCCATCGACCGCCTGGACGTGGCCCACGGTGCGCTGGAGGATGCCTCCCCGGATGGGGAAGTGCTTGACCAGGTCGCGCACCTCGACCAGCGGGGTGGGGGATGCCGCCGAAGGGCTGCCCTGCCCAGCCACGGTCGTTGCGTTGGCCGCCGTCATTCGCCCTCCTGCGCCCGCGGCATGAGGCCGCCGGCCGCGTCGTGGTACAGCCAGCAGCGGACATCGTGATCCGGCTGGACCGGCAGCAGCGCCGGATGGACTTCCGTCGCGATGGCGACGTCCTCCTCGATCCGGGCCATGCAGCGAGGGGCGAACCGGCAGCCCTTGGGCAGGTCGATCAGGTTGGGCACGTTGCCGGGGATGACCGCGAGCTCCTCCTGGACCGCACCCACGACCGGGATCGAACCGATCAACCCGCGGGTGTACGGGTGCAGGGGCCGGCGGAACAGCGACACCGTGTCCGACTGTTCCACGATCTCGCCGGCGTACATCACCGCGACCCGGTCGCACATCTCCGCGACCACCCCGAGGTCGTGCGTGATCAGGACGATGGCCGTGCCCGTTTCGTCGCGCAGGTTGCGCATGAGGTCGAGGATCTGCGCCTGGATCGTGACGTCCAGGGCGGTGGTCGGTTCGTCGGCGATCAGCAGCTCGGGCTCGCAGGCCAGTGCCATCGCGATCATCACGCGCTGGGCCATGCCCCCGGACATCTCGTGGGGGAAGTTCTTGAGACGCCGTTCGGGGTCGGGGATGCCGACCATCTTGAGGAGCTCCAGGGCCCGGCTCCGGGCGACCTTGCCCTTCATCCCGCGGTGGATGCGCAGGACCTCCTCGATCTGGCGCCCGACGTCCCAGACCGGGTTGAGCGAGGAGGTCGGCTGCTGGAAGATCATGCTGATCCGGTCACCCCGGATCTTGCGCATCTCCTCGTCCTTGAGCTTGAGCAGGTCCTGCCCGTCGAACAGGATCTCGCCCTTCACGATCCGGCCCGGCTTGGCCACGAGTCGCATGATGGATAGGCTGGTCACGCTCTTGCCGCATCCGGACTCGCCCACCAGGCCCATGATCTCGCCGCGGTCGACGTGGAAATCGATCCCGTCCACCGCGCGCACAAGACCGTCACGCGTGTAGAACGACGTGTGCAGGTCCTTGATCTCGAGCAGTGGATGCTCGCCCCGCTCGTGTCGCGGTCGGCGCTTGGAGCTCGGGACCAGTTCCTCGATGACGGTTTCCTCGGGCGCGTCGGCGGTCGTCATCGGTTGAGCCTCGGATCGAGAGCATCGCGCAACCCGTCGCCGATGAGATTGAAGGCAAGCACGCTCAGGGTGATGGCGATCCCGGGGAAGATGATGAGATGCGGGGCGGAGAAGAACAGGTTCCGGTCGCTCGCGATCATGAAGCCCCACTCGGCGGTGGGCGGCTGCGCGCCGAGGCCGACGAAGGACAGTGCGGCCACCTCCAGGATCGCTCCGCCGATGCCGAGCGTGCCCTGGACGATCAGGGGCGTCAGCGAGTTCGGCAGGATCCGGCGGGTGAGGATCCCGCGTGACGACTCGCCCAGCGCACGGGACGCCGTCACGAAATCGGTTTCGCGGACGGACAGGACCGAGGCGCGCATGACGCGCGCATAGATCGGGATCGACACGATCCCGATCGCCAGCATCGCGTTCGTCAGGCCCGTGCCGAGGACGGTCACGATCGCGATCGCGAGGATCAGGCTGGGGAACGACAGGACCACGTCCATCATCCGCATCAGGACGTTGTCCGACGCGCCACCGGCGTAGCCCGCGATCGCCCCGATGATGGTCCCGACCACGATGGCGAACGACACCGTCAGGAATCCGATCTGGAGCGAGACGCGGGAACCGTGGACCACCCGGCTGAACTCGTCGCGGATGTTGGAGTCGAGACCCATCAGGTGTTGAGGCTCGTCCTCGGGGCAGCCGAACAGGTGGATGCACGGCGGATCGCCTCGCGAGCCCGGCTCACCGAGGTCCAGCATGGACGTGTTGGGCTCGTACGGGGCGATCAGCGGTGCGAAGACCGCGACCAGGAACAGGATGCTCATGATCGTCAGGCCGACCACGGCCGAGCGCTGTCGCAGGACGTTGCGAATGGTGTCGCGGCGCAGGGATGACGACCCGGCCTTCTCGGCAAGGATGTCGACCGTCGCGTCCATCGACGGTTCGGCGTGGCTCATCGCGCGGGCCTCATGACAGGCGGATCCGCGGGTCCAGGAAGGCGTACGACACGTCGACGATCAGGTTCACGGTCAGGTAGGCGAGGGCGACCACGATCGTGACTCCCTGGATGACGATGTAGTCGCGACCCTGGATGGCCTCGAAGAGCGTCTTGCCCATGCCGGTCAGGTTGAAGATCGTCTCGGTCAGGATCGCCCCGGACAGGAAGGCGCCGAGCGAGAGGCCGATGACGGTCACGACCGGCAGGAGCGCGTTGCGCATCCCGTGCCGGAGGACCACCGATCGCTCCTTGAGGCCCTTTGCCCGGGCCGTCCGAACGTAATCGAGGCCAAGCACCTCGAGGAGGCTCGACCGCGTCATCCGCGCGATGATGGCCAGTGGGATGGTTCCGACGGCGATCGCGGGCAGGATCAGATGCCGAGCGGCATCCGCGAACGTCTCCCATTGTCCGGTCACGAGCGTGTTGAACGTATAGATGTTCGAGAAGAAGTCCAGCACCGACCGTGGAGCTCCGCTCAGCTCCTGTAATCCCCAGCTTTCCGCCAGCGGGATCACCGTGACGCCCGGCGACAGGCGGCCCGACGGCGGGAGCGCGAGGAAGGTGTCCTTGAGCAGGACGGCGAAGACGAACGCCAGCAGCAGGCCGAGGACGAAGACGGGAGTCGAGACACCAAGGTTGGCGAGGACCATCGTGCCGACGTCCACCGGCGAGTTGCGGCGGGTGGCGGACAGCAGGCCGAGCGTCACGCCGACGACCGTCGCGAAGAGCAGGGCGACGACCGTCAGCTCGACGGTGACGGGCAGTCGCTCCAGCAGGATGTCCGTGACGGGTCGGCCGAATCGGATGGAACTGCCCAGGTCACCCTGGAGTAGGGCCCCGAGATAGATCAGGAACTGCTCCCAGATCGGCTTGTCCAGGCCATAGCGGATCTCGAACTGGGCGCAGAGTTCCGGGGTGGCCTTCTCGCCGTAGGTGGCCGTGCACGGATCACCCGGGATGACCCGGGCGAGGATGAACACGAGCATCACGATCCCGATCAGGACCGGGATGCTGTAGATCAGGCGGCGGATGATGAAGCGCGTCATCCGGGCTTCTCGTCCCTTTAGAAGTCAGGGTGATGGACGGGCGGATGGTACGGGGTGTGAGACGTGAGGATGCGCGAAGGGCGCCGCCTCGGCGGCGCCCTTCGCTTGATGGACGGGTTACCCCTCCGGCGCCGGTGGCGGCGGGTTCAGGAAGCCCGAGAACAGACCGGGGAAGTACGTGAACGATCCGTCGCGACCCTTGTGCAGCGGATGGTCGGCATCCCACTGCACGGCGTAGGTCAGGACGACGTCGTTCGCATCGAGCGCTGCACCGTCGTGGAATGTCACGCCAGAACGGAGCGTGCAGGTCCAGACGGTCAACTCGGTGTTCGGCTCGCACTTCTCGGCGAGGGCCGGCTCGGCGGCCGTGCCGGCGACCTCATAGGAGTACAGCGACTCGGTCATCTGCTCGCAAACGCGGAGCGCCTCGCCGTCGGACTCGTCGGCGCAGTACAGGCCGGGCGGCTCTGCGTTCTGCATCCAGACGAACTGGCTCCGATCGCCGGGCGTCATGACCGCGAAGTATTCGTTGCCGAGTGGCGACGAGTGTGCGTCCGTGACATCCGCCCGATAGGCCACGGCGGAGCCGCCATGGGCGATCGGGATCATCGGAACGTGGGTCTTGATGGCGTTGTTGGCGGTGACGTACGACGGCTCGCGCGCGGCGTCGTCGGTGCCGGCCCCACCCGCGGCCAGGGCCGAGGTGATGTCATCCCACTTGTCGCCGAACTGCAGCGACGAGCCGGAGCCGAAGTGGAAGTCGAGGAAGTTGGTGACGTCGGGATAGTCAGCACCCCAGCCGAGAAGGTGGATGCCCTCGAGCTTGCCGGCGTCGGCGTTGTCGAGGAAGGTGCCGGACTCCTGGACCTCGATGTCCGCGGTGATGTTGAGGTTGGCCTTCAGCTGGGCCTGGATGTCCTGGGCGACGACGTTCGGGTCCGGCAGGTAGCTGCGGACGACGTCGCGATACTGGATCTTGGTGGTGAAGCCGTCCGGGAAGCCCGCGTCCGCCAGCATCTGCTTGGCGGCCGCCGCATCGAACTCGTACCACGCGTCACCCGCGCATCCGTTCGGGATGGCGCAGGGGGTGAAGTGCGTGGCGACTTCGGATCCGGGCGGATAGAAGTTGTCGACGAGCCGCTGCCGGTCGATGCCCATGGCGATCGCCTGGCGGACCATGTCGTTATCGAACGGAGCGTAGGTGTTGTTCATGCCGACGTAGAAGATGTTCAGGCCGGCGCGGGGCTTGAGCGCCAGCGCCGCATCGCCCTCGACGGTCGGGAAGTCGGTCGGGCCGACGTTGTCGATCCCGTCCACGGTGCCGGACTGCAGCTCGACGAGCCGCTGCGCGGCCTCCGTGCTCCAGCGGAAGATGAGCTTCTCCGTCTTGGCCTGGTTGCCCCAGTACGCGTCGTTGCGCGCCATGGTCACGTCAGAGCCGCGGTTCCAGGCTTCCAGCTTGTACGGGCCGGTGCCGTTGACCTCGTTGACGATCGCCTGGTTCGTGGTTCCCGCCGGGTCGATCTTCGATTCGAGCCAGGCGGTGTCATTGATCGCGAACGACGTGAATGCGATCTTGGACAGGAACGCGACGTCCGGGTTGCAGAGCTCGAACACGACGGTCTTCTCGTCCGTCGCGCTGATCTTCTTGAAGTTCCCGGTGTACGCGGAGTGGTTGGCATCCGGTGCGTCGGTCTGGCCGCAGGGGGCCTCGCCGGACGCCGGATAGACCATCGCCTCGTACGGCGCCATGCTCTCGGGCGCCGTGGTCGGGGCGCTACTCTCGGGTGCCGTGGACGGGGTGGTGGTCGCGGTCGAACCGCCACAGGCCGCGAAGACGATCGCCGCGGATGCGGCCAACACCGCGAGCCGTGGCGACCACCTGCGTGATCTGGACATGCGCAATCTCCTCCTCTTCGCTCCGTATCCCGGACCGCGGTCTCCCTGTCCGGGGGGTCGGAGCCGAATCCAGCCGCGCGACACCCTCCCGGTGCGCACGGATCGCAGGAACACTAGCACCGGCGCGAGCGCTCGTCACCACCAACCGGCTTGGGGCGGCGGTGCATGCCCGGTCGGATCCGGGTCGCGTATGCTCGCGGCCATGGACTCGATCCGCCTGGCCATCGCCCAGTTCGCGCCCCGGCTTGGCCAGCTCGAGACGAACCTGGCCCGCCACGGCGAGTTCATCGAGGAGGCACGGACCGGCGGGGCAGACCTCCTCGT
Source organism: Chloroflexota bacterium (assembly GCA_029858845.1). Classification (GTDB taxonomy): domain Bacteria; phylum Chloroflexota; class Limnocylindria; order Limnocylindrales; family CSP1-4; genus SPCO01. The sequence continues at coordinate 8,351 of JAOUEG010000004.1, forward strand.
CTTCCCGGAGCTGAGCCTGACCGGATATCAGCTGCAGGACCTGTCCGCGGATGTTGCGATGCGCCTGGACGACCCGCGCCTGGCGGATCTGGCGCACGTCGCCGACGGGATCTCGACCATCGTCTCGTTCGTCGAGGAGTCGGACGATCACCGCCTGTTCATCGCCGCGGCCCTGCTCGAGGAGGGTGAGGTGCGCCATGTCCAGCGCAAGGTGTTCCTGCCGACCTACGGGCTGTTCGACGAACGCCGGTTCTTCGCGCCCGGCGACCAGATCAGGGCAGCGTCGTCGAGCCTCGGCGTCGAGCTCGGGATCGGCGTATGCGAGGATTTCTGGCATGTCGCGGTGCCCCAGGCCCTGGCTCTGGACGGGGCCAGCCTGCTCATCAACGTCTCGTCGTCGCCGGGTCGCGACGTGGCGGCCACCAACGAGGTCGGCCTCGGTACGGCCAGCTCCTGGCGGACGATCATGCGGACGTACGCTCAGCTGACCACGTCCTTCGTGGTGTTCTGCAATCGCGTCGGGATCGAGGAATCGATCTCGTTCTGGGGCGGCTCGGAAGTGATCGCCCCGAACGGGGCGCCGATCTTCAGCGCACCGCTCTACGACGAGGGACTCTTCTTCGTCGACATCGCACCGGCCGACGTCCGACGAGAGCGGATCGGGCTCCCGCTCCTGCGGGACGAACGCCTCGAGCTCCAGGTCCGCGAGCTGCAGCGCATCATCCGGAAGCGGGCGAACATCGCGGACGACCCGATCGATGACAGCAGGGCAGGGATGCCATGACCGACCATGCGGCCTTCGACCTTCCGAAGGAGCTGGCGATCGACACCGGTGTCGCCCGGCGCGTCATCGGGGAGTTCATCAAGGCTCAGCTTCAGCAGGCCGGATTCGAACGCGCGGTGCTCGGATTGTCGGGCGGCATCGATTCGGCACTCGTGGCCTACCTCGTGACCGAGGCGATCGGGGCCGAGCGGCTGCTGTGCGTGCTGATGCCGTATCGGACGTCAGCGCCGGCGTCCCGTGCGGACGCGGAAGAGGTCGTCCGGCGCCTTGGCTGTGCGTCGGAGCTCGTCGAGATCAGTCCGATGGTGGACGCGTTCTATGGCCCGGACACGGATGCCTCGGCTCTGCGCCGCGGCAATTTCATGGCGCGGATGCGGATGGCCGTGTTGTACGACCGGTCGGTGACGTCCGGCGGCCTGGTGGTCGGTACCGGCAACAAGACCGAAGGGCTCATCGGCTACACGACGCTGTACGGCGACAATGCCTGCGCGTTCAACCCGATCGGGGACCTGTACAAGAGCCAGGTGCGCCAGCTGGCGGCGGCGATGGGCGTGCCCGACCGGATCATCCGCAAGGCCCCATCGGCGGATCTGTGGCCCGGACAGACCGACGAGGCGGAGGCCGGGTTCAGCTATCCGGAACTGGACCGGCTGTTGTTCTGGCGGATCGACCAGCGGCGTTCGGTCGACGAGGTCGTCGCGCTCGGATTCGCCCGCGAGCTGGTGGACCGGGCGGACAGGATGGTGGCGGGCTCGGAGTTCAAGCGCCAGATGCCTCCGATCGCCAAGCTCGGGCCGCGCACGGCGGGCGTGGACTACCTCTATCCGCGGCGGCGGCCCGGTTCGGCGCGGGGGTGAATCGCTCCGGTGCGGTGGACCAGGGTGAGCGCCCGACGGGCGGTGGGGTCCTCTATGTCGTGGCCACCCCGATCGGAAACCTCTCGGACGTCACCCTGCGCGCGCTCCAGGTGCTTGGGGACGTGCCGCTCATCGCCGCCGAGGACACCCGGCTCACCAAGCGGCTGCTGGATCGCCACGGGCTGACGGCCCGACTGACGAGCTTCCATGCGAAGAGCGGTCCGGGCCGGTTGGCCACCCTGCTGGATCACCTCAGGAGCGGGTCCGATCTCGCTCTCGTGACGGATGCCGGCACGCCGGCCGTCAGCGACCCCGGGGAGGACCTGGTCAGCGCATGGTCCGACGAAGGCGGCCGCGTCGTGCCCATCCCGGGAGCGTCAGCGGTGCTCGCGGCGGTCACGGCATCCGGGCTGGCCGGGCCGCGTTGGTCTTTCGAGGGCTTCCTGCCGCGCTCGGGCCGGGCGCGACGGGATCACCTCGAGCGCATCGCAGCAGATACCCGCGGCTGCGTCCTGTTCGAAGCCCCGAACCGCGTCGCCGGAACGCTCGACGATCTTGCCGCGGCCTGCGGCCCCGAGCGCTCTGGCGCCGTCTGCCGTGAACTCACCAAGATCCATGAGCAGATCGTCCGCGCTCCTCTCCGAGATCTGGCCGCGGCGACGGCGGACGGAACGATCCCGAGCCGAGGCGAGATCGTCATCGTCGTCGGCGGGATCAAGGGCGGCTCGCCCGGCGCGGCCCTGTCGAGGCCGCCGGGTGACGCCGCAAGCGATACCGAGCAGCTGTCGTCGGCGCTCGAAGCCGTCGAGCGGCTGGTAGCGGCGGGTACCGCGCGCGGAGAGGCCGCCCGACGTGTCGCTGCCGAGACCGGGATCCCGCGTCGGCGCCTGTACCGTGCCCAGGGCTGAAGGGGATCGGTGTAGCGCCGTCCTGGATGATGGCGGCGGCGACGCGTAGGGGGCCGCGCCGCCGCCGATCCTGGTAGGGGCGTGGGTCAGGCCGCGGCCTCTTCGTCATCTGCCAGGTCGAGGTCGGCGCCGGCATCTTCGGGGATGGGCTCGGTGGGCGGGCCCTCCGTGTAGGTATCAGCCTGGGCCACGAGCGAGTCGGCGGCCTGCTGTGCCTCGTAATCCTTCTTGCGGCGACCGGACAGCATCTCCACATGGGCCGCGACGATCTCCGTCTTCCAGTGCCGCTGGCCGCGATCGTCGTCCCATGACCGCGTCTGGAGGCGGCCCTCGATCGCCACCTGCTGGCCCTTCCCGAGGTACGTGCCGGCGATCTCGGCCAGACGATCCCATGTCACCACGGGGTGGTACTCCGCCTTCTCGCGCCCGCCGCCGATGAACTCGTTGCTGGCGACGGTGAACGTCGTCACGCTCTTGCCACTGGCCAGGCTACGCATCTCCGGGTCGCGCGTGAGGCGCCCCGTCAGTAGGACCTTGTTCACGGTCCGTTCTCCTTCCCGGCCGGGCGGCTGCGCCGATCCCGACCCTGCGTCTCCGGCGGGTGACATGGTGACCCTAGCGGACCCTCATGCACGCGCCCGTATCAGGCGCTTCGCAGTGACTCTTCGCCGTACTCGCCGGGTCTCATGGCGCACCGGCCGCACTGGAGGGCCCGCGCGATGAGCTGCACCTGCGTGCGATCCTGCGGAACGGGGGTCGGCCTGGGTGCCTAGTCTCGCCGGACCTCTCGTCAGTCTCCGACCGGAGGCCGTCGCGGAAGGCGTCGTGAGTTCGCGGCTGCCGGCAGCGGGCTGCTCGAGCCCGACATGCCCAGGGCACCATCCGCCGCCATCGTCTGGGACGACGGCGCTTCACCGGTCGAGCGGATCGAGGTCGGGCCGTCGGCGGCAGCGTCCGTCGGCCGCATGTCCGATCGCCGACGACGACCATCGCGAGCCGGGCTGCTGATCTCGAGCGGGCCGCCTCTGCGCCGGTGCGTGCCCGCCGCCGTCTCGACGGCGGCAGCCTCGACCTCCGGTGGGCGGGCTCCATACAGGTCGCAGAAGAGTTCGACGAGTTCCGGGTCGAACTGGGTCCCCGCGTGCCTGCGCAGCTCGGCGATGGCCTCGTGGTGGGACCTTGCTGCGCGATACGGGCGGTCATGGACCATCGCGTCGTAGGCGTCGGCGATGGCCACGATCCGGGCCCCCAGCGGGATCTCGGTCGCGCGGAGGCCGAACGGGTAGCCTCGCCCGGCGTAACGCTCGTGGTGATGGAGGATGATCGGAACAGCATCCTTGAGCGCCGCCGCCTGCTCCAGGATCACCTGGCCGATCCGCGGATGCTGGACCATCGTCCGCCACTCCGTGGACGTCAGCGCCGACGGCTTGTCGAGGATGTCCGGCGGGACCGCGATCTTGCCCACGTCGTGGAGCAGCGCGGCGATACGCAGTCGATCGACCTCGGCTGGCGGCAGTTGCAGTTGGCGCGCGAGGGTCACGACGATGGACGCGATCAGCGCCGATGGACGGCCGCCGTAGTGGGGGAGCGGAACGAGTGCGGAGGTGAGCGCCTCCGTCGCCGCGTCCCGGGCGCGCTGGCCGATCTCCACCGCGTAGGCGCGACCGGCAGCCGAGATCGGAGCGCGGGGCACCCGGGCATCGTCATCGGGTTCGGCGAAGATGTAGGTCTGGTTCCGCCCGAGCGACTTCGCCGAGTACATCGCGGCATCCGCGTCGCGAACGAGGTCCTCCATGTGGAGGCGTCCCGTTCCACCGGCGATGCCGATGGAGATGGTGACCGAGATCTCGTGCCGGCCGTCGACGACGAAGCGCTGGCGCTGGACGAGCATCCGCAGCTTCTCGGCCAGGACCGACCCCTCCTCGAGTCCGGTCTCGGCCAGGATGATCATGAATTCCTCGCCGCCGTAACGTCCGATCAGGTCGCTGGCCCGCAGGTTCGCCCCGATCGTCTGCGCCACCCCGCGCAGCACGACATCACCGGCCGCGTGGCCGTACGTGTCGTTGATCGACTTGAAGTGGTCGATATCCACGAACGCGACGGAGAGCGGCCGCTCGTACCGTCCAGCGCGCTCCACCTCGGAGAACAGCGCCGCGACGACGGACGGCCGGTTGGCCACGCCGGTCAGGCGATCCATGGTCGCGCGATCGTGGGTGTCCGCGAGGGCGTCGGCGATCGCGTTGACGGCTCGCGACAGGCGGGCCTCCAGGCCATGACGGCGGGGGGTCACGCTGGTCGTGTAGTCCCCGGCGGCGATGCGTTCTGCGGCCCGGACCATGGAGTCGAACCGGAACCGCAGGTAGCCAGCGACGACCAGGGCGGTCAGGCTCACGCCTGCCGCGGCAGCCGCCACCGCGGCCACCAGCGGGCCGGGAGGGCCACCCGGCAGGGGGGAACCGGGTGCGGCGATGAGGAGGATCCCGAGCGCGACCGGAGCCACGAGCGCCAGGACCCCGATGAGGCGCATCACGCCTGAAGGCTACCGGTGAGCGCGTGCGGAGCGGACCCGCCGGACGTACCGACGTGGCGGCGCCGGTCGTACCCCGTCGACCGCTGAACGGCGGGTGTCTCGAGCCCATCCCGAGCGCTCGGGCCCGGTCTCGACTGCTATACTCCGGCCGTCTCGGAAGGGTTACCGGGACGATCCGACGAATCAGGAGGCCAGCCATCGCGCGTGAAGGGCGCATCGGCCGTCCCGCGAGGCGCCCGAGCGACCAGCAGCCGGCGGTCCGCCGTGACATCGGCGGCGCGACGAGGGAGTCGTCTATCCGGGTCCCGGGCCACGAGGCCGGGGGCCTTTTCATTTCCCCCTGCGAGGATGTACGGACCGGTCCGCGGAGCCCTGCCTGATGCCGGCCACCGTGATCGTCGGGCTGCAGTGGGGCGACGAGGGCAAGGGCAAGACGACCGACTTCCTCGCGGAGCAGACCGCGATGGTCGTTCGCTACCAGGGCGGCGACAACGCCGGCCATACCGTCGTCCGGGGCGACGAGGTGTTCAAGCTCCGGCTCACGCCCTCGGGCGTGCTGTATCCGCACATCACGTCCGTGATCGGCAACGGCGTGGTCGTCAATCCGGTGACCCTGATCTCCGAACTCGACATGCTCATGGAGCGCGGCATCGACGTCGGGCGCGTCCGCGTGAGCCGAAGCTCGCACGTGATCATGCCGTACCACGTGGCTCTCGACCGCGCCAACGAGGAGCGACTCGGGGGAGCCGCCGTCGGTACGACAGGGCGCGGCATCGGCCCGACCTACGGGGACCGCGCGTGGAGACTGGGCCTGCGCATGGAGGACCTGCTCGACGCGGCAGTGCTGCGCGAGCGGATCGAGCGCGTCCTTCCGGACAAGAACCTGCTGCTGCGATCGATGGACGCGGAGACGTTCACCGTCGAAGAGCTCGTGGCGCAGGCAGCCCGTTGGGGCGAGCGCCTGCGCGACCATCTCGACGACACGACCTGGCTCGTCCAGGCGGCCCTGGCGCGCGGTCAGCATGTCCTGCTGGAGGGCGCCCAGGGGACGCTCCTGGACCTCGATCACGGCAGCTACCCGTTCGTGACGTCGTCCAATCCGGTCGCGGGCGGCGCGTGCACCGGCGGGGGGATCGGTCCGCTCCAGGTCGACGAGGTGATCGGGGTCATGAAGGCCTACTCCACGCGGGTCGGCGCCGGGCCGTATCCCACCGAGCTCACGGAGGAGATCGGGGCCGGGATCGCGCAGCGCGGCCACGAATATGGGACCGTGACCGGGCGACCTCGGCGGGTGGGCTGGTTCGATGCCGTGCCCCTGCGCTACGCCGTTGCCGTGAACAGCGTGAGTTCCATCATGCTCAACAAGCTGGACATCCTTTCGGGTGTGGACCCGCTGCGGGTGTGCGTCGCGTACGAGATCGACGGCCGCCGCGTCGAGACCTGGCCGTCCAGCGGCGCGGCGCTCGCGCGTGCGCGGCCCGTCTTCGAGGACTTCGCCGGCTGGATGGAGCCGATCAACGACGTGCGCTCGCTCGCCGACCTGCCGGAGAACGCCCGGCGGTACGTGACGGCCATCGAGCAGCATGCGGGCGTGCCGATCGTCCTCGTGTCCGTCGGACCGGAGCGGACCCAGACCATCGAGCGCGCCTGGCGGCCGATGCGCCAGCGCTCGGGGATCCCGACATGAGCGGCGAGTCGACCCTGACGCCGACCCGGATCCTCGTCGTCGGGGCCGGTGGTCGCGAGCATGCCCTGGCCTGGAAGCTGGGCGCGGAGCCTGGCGTCGAGGAGGTCATCGTCGCCCCCGGCTCGGACGCGATGGCCGCCCTGCCCCGCGTGCGGCGACTGCCGGACGTGGATCCGCTCGACCCGGGTTCGGTCCTCGCGGCGGCCCGGGCGACCGTGGCCGAACTCGTCGTCGTGGGGCCGGAGGCACCGCTCGCGGCCGGCGTGGCCGACGCTCTCGCAGCGGACGGCATCCCGGTATTCGGACCGACCGCCGCCGCAGCCCGGATCGAATCCAGCAAGGCGTTCTGTCACCAGGTCGCCGCGGCAGCCGGCGTTCCGATGGCCCGATCGGGGGCCTTCGACGACGCCGGCCCCGCGATCGACTTCGCCCGGAGCCTCGAGGCCGCGGGCCGCGGGGTGGTGGTGAAGGCGGATGGCCTGGCGGCCGGCAAGGGCGTCACCGTCGCGTCCGACATCGACGAGGCGGTGGCAGCGATCCGGGTCGCCGTGACCGCAGGCCCCGTCGTCATCGAGGAGCGCCTGGAAGGTCGCGAGGCGAGCCTCATCGCGCTGTGCGACGGCCGAGAGGCCGTGGCCCTGCCGATCTCGCGCGACCACAAACGACTCCGCGATGGCGATGCGGGCCCGAACACCGGCGGGATGGGCGCGTATTCCCCGCTGCCCGACCTTCCGGACGCGTCGGCGGATGGGCTGCTTGACCGCTTCCATCGCCCGATCCTGGCCGAGCTGGCGCGGCGCGGGTCGCCGTTCCGTGGCGCGCTCTACGCCGGCTTGATGCTCACCGCGGACGGGCCGGTCCTCCTGGAGTGCAACGCGCGGTTCGGCGATCCGGAGACGCAGGCCATCCTGCCGCGCCTCGCGGGACCGCTGGGTCCGTGGCTGCTCGCCGCGGCGCGTGGTCGCCTGGCGGCCGCCGGCGTGCCCTCTCCGGACGCAGCTCGGCTGCCGGTCCTGCCCGAAGCGACCGTCGCCGTCGTGCTGGCGGCGGCCGGCTATCCCGAGGCTTCGCGGCATGACGACACCATCATCGGCCTGGACCGCATCGCGGTATACGGGGCACTGGTCTTCCACTCGGGGACGGTCCGGTCGGCGACCGGCGGCTACCGCACCGCGGGCGGCCGAGTGCTGGCGGTCGTCGGTCGCGGGGACGACCTGGCCGCCGCCCGTGACGTGGCCGACCGGGCCGCCGAATGGATCGTGTTCGATGGAGCCCAGCGGCGACGCGACATCGCCGCCGACGCTCTCGCCGACGGTCCGACCCCCGGATCGTCGGTCGAGGCGGGCCCATGATCCGTCGCTACACGTTGCCCGAGATGGGTGCGATCTGGACCGAGCAGGCCCGCTTCGAGGCGATGCTTCGGGTGGAACTCGCCGTGGCCCGGGCGCAGGCCGCCCGCGGTCGCGTACCGGGCGAGGCCCTCGCGGCCCTCGAGGCGCGGGCGACGGTGGATGTCGAGCGGATCGCCGAGATCGAGCGGACGACCGATCACGACGTGATCGCCTTCGTCTCGCAGGTGGCCGAATCGGTCGGGCCGGAGGGCCGCTACCTGCACTTGGGCCTGACCAGCAGCGACGTCGTGGACACCGGCCTGGCGATCCAGCTGCGAGCAGCCGGCGTGCTCCTGCTGCGGGACGCCGACGCGCTCATCGCCGCCCTGGTCGCGCGCGCCCGAGCCGAAGCGGACACCACGATGATGGGGCGGACCCACTCGGTCCACGCGGAGCCGACGACCATGGGGCTCAAGCTGGCCGGATGGGCCTTCGAAGTGGATCGGGGCCGCACCCGCCTCGCCACGGCTGTGGACGAGATCGGGACCGGCAAGATCTCCGGGCCGGTCGGCACCTACAGCCACCTGGAGCCGGACATCGAGGCGGATGTGCTCGCCGAACTCGGCCTGCACGTCGATCCGGTCAGCACCCAGATCGTGCAGCGCGACCGGCACGCCGCGCTGCTCACGTCGATCGCCATCATCGGCGGCACCCTCGAGCGCATCGCGACCGAGGTCCGCAATCTCCAGCACACGGAGATCGGCGAGCTCCAGGAGCCGTTCCGCACCGGCCAGAAGGGTTCCAGCGCGATGCCCCACAAGCGCAACCCGATCCTGGCCGAGCGGATCGCCGGCATGGCACGCCTGCTGCGTGGATATGCCCACACGGCGCTCGAAGACCAGCCGCTCTGGCATGAGCGCGACATCAGCCACTCCTCGGCCGAGCGGGTCATCCTTCCCGACGCGACGACCCTTCTTGACTACATGCTGGTCCGGATGACCGGCCTCATCGGCGGTCTGCTCGTCCGGTCCGAGCGCATGCGCGAGAACATCGACCGCGGGCTGGGCCTCCACGCCAGCAGTCGCGTCCTCGTCGTCCTGGTGGAGAAGGCCGGGATCAGCCGGGAGGAGGCCTACGCGATCGTCCAGCGCGCTGCGCTCCGTGCCGCCGACGAGCGCACCCCGTTGCGCGACCTGGTGGCCGTCGACCCGGCCGTGGCCCAGAAGCTGTCCCTCACCGACCTGGACGCCTGCTTCGATGAGGCAGCGTTCCTCCGCCATGTCCACGCGGTCATCGAGCGACTGGACCGACTTTCCCCGGCGTCGGGTCCCGCCGACCCGGTCCTGTCCGGGACCCCGAGCGCCAAGACCCCCGATGCTGGCTGACCGGTTCCTGCGCTCCGGCAAGGTCCGCGACCTGTACGACCTCGAGGATGGCCGGCTCCTGCTCGTTGCGAGCGATCGGATCAGCGCCTTCGACGTCATCTTGCCGACGACGATCCCGGACAAGGGCAAGGTCCTGACCGGCCTGTCGCGATTCTGGTTCGGATCCACTGCACAGGTCGTGCCCAACCACCTCGTGGCGACGGACGTGGACGACCCCGACCTCCGAGGACGTTCGATGATCGTCGAACGCGCCGACGTCATCCCGATCGAGGCCGTCGTCCGCGGCTACCTGGCGGGTTCGGGCTGGAAGGAGTACCGGGATCGCCGAGCGGTGTGCGGCCTGACCTTGCCGGCCGGCCTGCGGGAGAGCGATCGGCTGCCCCGGCCCATCTTCACTCCGGCGACGAAGGCGGAAGCCGGAGAGCACGACCAGAACATCGACTTCGACACGATGGCCGCGGCCGTCGGGGGCCCGCTCGCGGAACGGGTCCGTGCGACGGCCCTGCGACTGTACGAGCATGCGGCCGTCATCACCGAGCGGGCAGGCATCATCCTTGCCGATACGAAATTCGAGTTCGGACTTCGGCCGGGGACGGACGACCTCTTGCTCGTTGACGAGGCGATCACCCCGGACTCATCGCGCTTCTGGGATGCGGCGGCCTACGTTCCGGGTCGCCCACAGGCGAGCTTCGACAAGCAGTTCGTCCGTGACTGGCTCGAATCACAGACGTGGGACAAGACGGCGCCCGGTCCGGCGCTCCCTGCCGAGGTCGTCGCCGGGACCCGGAGGCGCTACCTCGAGGCGTACGAACGGATCACCGGGGCCAGTTTCGATCGATATCTCGCGGAGGACGTCATCGCCCGATGAGTACCCACCGGTTCGCCGTCAACGTGACTCCCAAGCCCGGCATCCTCGACCCACAGGGGCGCGCCGTGGAGGGGAGCCTGGGCCACCTCGGCATCGAAGGGGTGAGCGCGGTCCGCGTCGGCCGGCGCGTCGAGTTGACCGTGGAGGCGGCCGACGAACAGGCGGCGCGCAGCGTGGTGGAGCGGCTGGCGACCGAACTGCTGGCCAACCCGCTCATCGAGGTGTACGCGATCGAGCCGCTCGCGGCCGCGTCGTCCGTCGTCGGTGCCTCGGCCTCGTCCCAGGCGGCGGAGGAGGGCCCAGCGTGACGGTCCGTGTCGGCGTGGTCATCTTCCCCGGCAGCAACTGCGATCGGGACACGCTGCACGCGCTGCGTCTGGCCGGCGCGGAGGCCGTCTCGCTGTGGCACGAGCAGGCGTCGCTCGATGGCGTCGCGGCCGTCGTCCTACCGGGCGGCTTCGCCTATGGCGACTACCTGCGCGCCGGCGTCATCGCCCGATTCAGTCCCGTGATGCGGTCGATCGCCGCGTTCGCTGCCGACGGCGGCCTCGTGCTCGGGATCTGCAACGGCTTCCAGGTCATCGCGGAGGCCGGGCTGGTACCCGGGGCCCTGTTGCGGAATCGAGGGCTGCGGTTCCTGGGTCGCGACGTGGCCATCGCCGCCGAGCGCCTGGACACGCCGTTCACCCACGCGCTCGCCGCAGCGGGCGAGCCCCTCAGGATGCCCATCGCCCACGGCGAGGGCTGCTACTTCGCCGATCCCGCCGCCCTGGACGGGCTCGAACGCGACCGAGGCGTGCTCTTCCGCTACGTGCACGGCGACGGCCGGCGCGCCGCCGAGGATGATCGCGACGCGAACCCCAACGGCAGCGTCCACGCGATCGCGGGCGTGATCAGTCCCAACGGCAACGTCGCCGGCCTGATGCCCCATCCGGAGCGCGCTTCCGAGGGAATCCTGGGTTCGGATGACGGAGCGGGCATCATCCGGTCGCTCGTCGAGAGTGCCGCTCGAGCCGCCAACGCGCGGCCGGCCGTGGTGAACGCCTCGTGACCCTCGCCGATCTGCCCGTGGAGCCGCTGCATCGTCGACTCGGCGTCACGGACGACGAGCTGGACGCGATCCGCGCGCGGCTCGGTGGTCGCGATCCGAACGACCTCGAGTTGGCCATGTTCAGCGTCATGTGGAGCGAGCACTGCTCGTACAAGTCGTCACGGCCCCTGCTTCGCACGCTCCCGACGAGCGGCGAGGGCGTGGTCGCCGGCCCCGGCGAGAATGCCGGCGTGATCTCGATCGGGGACGGGCTGGCGGTCGCCTTCAAGATCGAGAGCCACAACCATCCTTCGGCGGTCGAGCCGTATCAGGGCGCCGCCACGGGCGTCGGAGGAATCCTGCGCGATATCTTCACGATGGGGGCGCGACCGATCGCCGTCCTTGACGCCCTGCGCTTCGGCGACCCGTCCGACGCCCGCACACGCCACCTCGTCGATGGCGTCGTCCGCGGCGTCGGCGGCTACGGCAACTGCGTCGGGGTCCCGACGGTCGGCGGCGAGCTCGTGTTCGATCCGTCCTACCAGGGCAATCCCCTCGTCAACGTCATGGCGATCGGGCTCATGGAGGAGCGCCTGCTGACGCTCGCCGCGGCGCCCGGCCCGGGGAACCTGGTCGTCCTGTTCGGCTCGGCGACCGGCCGTGATGGGATCGGTGGAGCCTCGGTCCTCGCGTCGGCCACGTTCACGGACGACGACCCCTCGAAGCGCCCGAGCGTCCAGGTCGGCGATCCGTTCGCCGAGAAGCTGCTCATCGAGGCCAGCCTGGAGTTGATCGAGCGAGGACTGGTCGAGGGCCTCCAGGACCTCGGCGCCGGAGGCATCACGTGTGCCACGTCCGAGACGGCGGATCGTGCGGGAACGGGCATCCTCGTCGATCTGGACGCGATCCCGCGGCGGGAGGCCGGCATGGAGCCGTTCGAGGTCATGATCTCGGAGAGCCAGGAGCGGATGTGCGCGGCCGTCCGCCCCGACCGATGGGACGCCGTCCGGGAGGTCTGCGAGCGCTGGGGTCTCCCGGTGGCGATCATCGGCCGCGTCACCTCGGACGGGGACATCGCGATCACGACCGGCGGCGACGAGATCGCGCGCGTGCCTGCGCGGGCGCTCACGAGTGACGCCATCGTCCACGATCGCGTGGCATCACCGCCTCCGCATCGTCGGCCGGCCCCTGCGCCGGGCGCGCCCGGCGAGCCGATCGATCGCCTGCCCGAGCGGGGCGTGGACCCGGGAGCGGTCCTCCTCGGTCTCATCGGTTCCCCGAACCTGGCCTCACGGCGAGTCGTCTTCGAGCAGTACGACTCGACGGTCGGGGCCGATACCGTCGCGGGACCCGGTCACGGGGCGGCCGTCCTGCGGGTCAAGGGCACCGGCAAGGCACTGGTCGCGTCCACGGACGGGAACCAATCGGTGGGAGCCCTGGACCCGTGGCTCGGGGCGGCACTCAGCGTCGCCGAGGCCACTCGGAACGTCTCGATCAACGGGGCCCC
>JAOUEG010000143.1 GCA_029858845.1 Chloroflexota bacterium
TACAGCAGGTCCACGTTGATCGATCCGATTCCCGCCTCGCGCGCCTCGGCGACAGCGGCACCGACGTGCCGCGCGCGATGCCGCCGCCCCAGGCGCCTGAGCTCGGTATCGTCGAGCGACTGGGCGCCGAACGAGATCCGGCTGATGCCGGCGCGACGCAGCAGCGCGGGGTCCCCCCGCTCGTCTGGTCCCGGGTTGGCCTCGAGTGTGATCTCGGCCCCATCGGCCACGCCGTAGCGCTCGTGCACCAGGCCCAGGATCCGCTCGATGTCGTCCGCCGGCAGGATGGACGGCGTGCCACCGCCGAAGTAGACGGTCTCGAGGGCCGGGCGGCCGGGGGTGCCCGGGCGCCCGAAGCGATCGTCGAGTCGATCCGCTCGCAGGCCGAGTTCTCGGTCGAGCGCCTCGAGGAATGCTCCGACCTTCGCCGTCGGACCGCGGGTGGCGGCTCCCGCGATGACGACGAAGTCGCAGTACGGGCACAGCGACACGCAGAACGGGACATGGATGTACAGGGCGACCGGCGGTATCGCCGTGCCGACCACGCCATCAACGCCCACGTTCACTTCGAGGTCACCTCAGACCATGCGGCCATGCGACGCCACCGGCCGCCGTTGACCGAATTCGCGCGGCCGTACCTACCGCTCTCGTGTTGCCGACTCCCGATTGCCGATCACGCGCCAGCCGTCCGGCGGGCGGCGTCGCTGTTCGATCTCCTCCTCTTCCCGCCCGCGTGGCTTGGTCTGGCCTGCGTGGCCAGTGCACAGGAATACCGCGAAGCGGGTGATGGCGTGGCCGAGGAAGGCGGCCGCGATGCCGCCGGTCGCGGCGGTCAACCAGCCACCGATGAGCCCCATGCCAAGGGTGAGGACGAGGAGATAGCGATCCCGTCCCGGTGCGCCGAGCCTGGTCGTCAGCGCGTAGAGCAGGGTCTGGATCACGTTCGCCACGGTCACGTCCAGCCCGGTCGTCAGGAGCAGTCCGAAGATCGCCCCTCGAAAGGCCACCTCATCGATGAATGCGGTCGTGACCGAGTTGAGCAGGGCGCCAGGGTAGGACCAGCTGTCGGGGAACCGGATGCGGCCGTATCGGATGATCGCGAAGGCCGCCGCCTGGGTGATCCCGGCGGCGCCGTACAGCAGTCCGCCGAAGACCGCACCGAGACGGTCGCCCGAACCCAGATAGAGCGCCGTCTGGGGATCCGGATGGATGAACAGCATGGCGACCGCGATCGCCACGCCCATCCCGTACCAGCCCAGGCGACGTCGGATGCGCGGCCGCTCCCCGTCTCGCGTCGCCTCGTAGTACTCGGCGGTCCCGAATCGCCCGGCGTCGAGGCGAAGCATCACGAGCAGCATCGCCAGCCCAGTGGATATGAGGATACGGAGCGGATCGATGAACTCGTCCATCGCGCCCGTCAGCCCTCGTCCATCCGGAGCATCGCCAGGAACGCCTCCTGCGGGATCTCCACCGACCCGACCCGCTTCATGCGCTGCTTGCCCTCCTTCTGCTTCTCGAGCAGCTTGCGCTTGCGGGTGATGTCCCCACCGTAACACTTGGCGAGCACGTTCTTGCGCATCGCACGGACACTTTCCCGGGCGATCACGTTGCTGCCGATGGCGGCCTGGATCGGGATCTCGAACATCTGGCGCGGGATCAGCTGCTTGAGCCGCTCGGCGAGAGCGCGGCCGGTGGATTGGGCGCGGTCACGATGGACGATGATGCTGAGCGCATCCACCGGTTCGCCGTTGACCAGGATGTCCACCTTGGCCAGGTCGGCCGGGCGATAGCCCAGCTCCTCGTAGTCCATCGAGGCGTAGCCCTGGCTCCGGCTCTTGAGCTGGTCGAAGTAGTCGACGATCAGCTCCGCCAGCGGCATCTCGAAGTGCAGGACGACCCGGGTCGGGTCGAGATACTCCATGTTCGAGAACGCCCCCCGCCGGTTGGTCGACAGCTCCATCAACGGACCGATGTACTGGCTCGGGGTCACGACGCTGAGGTTGACCCACGGCTCCTCGATCGACTCGATCGCGGACGGCTCCGGCAGGAGCGCCGGGTTGTCGACGACGACCGATCCGCGGCCATGCTGCAGGTTGACGTGATACTCGACCGAGGGCGCCGACGCGATCAGGTCCAGGTCGAACTCGCGCTCCAGGCGCTCCTGGACGATCTCCATGTGGAGCAGGCCCAGGAAGCCGCACCGGAAACCGAATCCCAGCGCCACAGAGCTCTCCGGCTCGAAGGTGAAGCTGGCGTCGTTGAGGTGGAGCTTGTCCAGCGCCTCACGCAGCAACGGGTAGTCCTCGCCGGTGACCGGGTAGATGCCGGCGAAGACCAGGCTCTTGGCCGGCAGGTAGCCCGGCAGCGGCCCGGCCGCCGGGTGGACCCGGGTCGTGACCGTGTCGCCGACCTGAGCCTCACGAACGTTCTTGAGTCCCGTGGCGATGTAGCCGACCTCGCCGGCGACCAGCTGCTGGACCGGCACCAACTGCGGCCGGAATACCCCGAGCTCGAGCGGGTCAGCCTCCGCACCGCTGCCCATCAGCCGGATCGGCTCCCCGCTTCGCAGCGTGCCCTGGGCGAGACGAACGTAGACGATCACGCCTTTGTAGGCATCGTAGTGGCTGTCGAAGATCAGGCCCTGGACCCGAGCATGTGGATCGCCCTTCGGGGCCGGGATCCGGGCGACGATCGCCTCCAGGATCTCGGGCACGCCGGTACCGTCCTTGGCACTGGCCAGGATGACCTCCTCCCGCGGGATGGCCAGCACATTCTCCAGGTCGTCCATGATCGTGTCCGGGTCGGCACTGGGAAGGTCGACCTTGTTGAGGACCGGGATGAGGGTCAGGTTCTCGCGCAGCGCGAGATGGACGTTGGCCAGCGTCTGGGCCTCGATCCCCTGGGTCGCATCGACGACCAGGATCGCCCCCTCGCAGGCCTGCAGGCTATGGCTCACCTCGTAGGCGAAGTCGACGTGACCGGGCGTATCGATCAGGTTGAGCCCGTAGACCAGGCCGTCCGCCGCGGTGTACTCCAGCCGGACGGCACGGGCCTTGATGGTGATCCCCTTCTCGCGCTCGAGGTCCATCGAGTCGAGCACCTGGCTCGTCATCTGGCGCTTGTCGATGGTGTGGGTCAACTCCAGCAGCCGATCGGCCAGGGTCGACTTCCCGTGATCGATGTGGGCGATGATGCTGAAGTTGCGCAGACGGTCCTGGGGGATGGTCACGGGGCGGAGTGTACGGGAGGCCACGTCGACGACATGGCATCACGCCGCGTCGTCCAGGAGACGGATCCGGCGGGTCGCATCCGCGCTTGGCTCACAGACTCGTCGCCGCGAGTGCGCTGACTCCGGCGACGATCAGGATCACCCCCAGGACCTGGGTCTTCGACAGCCGCTCGCCGAACAGGAAGAACGCCGTCACGGCAGCGATGGCCGCGAACTGCGACCCGAGGACCGCCGCCACGGCGATATCGAACGAGGCGCCCCAGGCGGACAGGGTCGAGCCGATGATCTCGCCCGTTCCGGCGATGAGCAGCAGCGGCAGCGCGACCCGCGTCAGGGTCAGTCGTCGCTGGAGGACGATCGGCAGGGCCACGATGGCCAGCCCGACCAACCGGACGCTGATCGCCACCCAGATCGGCGGGACCAGGACCGCGGCCTTGCCGGTGGCCACGATGCCGACCCCGAAGATCAATGCCGCGAGGACGGCCATCACCGCCGCGCGCCGGGTCTGATCCGCAGCGTCGACGGGCGCGGCCCGGGCGGCGATCGGGACGGTCATGCCGGGCTCTACCGGACCGTCGAGGGCGTCGACCTCGATCTCGAAGTCTCCGGCGACCACGATCGGTCGAGCCGGCTCGATCGCCGACAGGACCACCCCGATGACGATGACGGCCAGCAGCACCGCCGCGCTCGCAGCCAACGTGTCACCGAGCGCGACGGCCAGCAGGGCTGCGATGGCGCCCTCGGTCGCGACGATCGGAGCGACGATCGAGACTTTGCCGAAGGTCAGAGCCGTGTAGGCGACATAGAGACCGCCGGCGTACGACAACCCGGCGATGAGCAGCAGGACGAGCGCTTCCGGCTCGACATCGACCGGCACCCCGCTGGCGAGCCCGAATGGCAGCCCGATCACGGTCCCGATGATCATCACCCAGGCCAGTACGACCCGGGACCCGATCATCCGGCTGGACCGGGACGACGCGAGGGTGGCGGCGGCCCACATGATGGCCGCACCGAGGCCGCCGACGATCGCGATCATCGCGGTAGTGTGTGGGCTGGCGGGCTTGTCCGCTGGCAATCGGCGGCGGGCGGGACCTGTGGTACCATCCGCGTTCGCGCCCAGCGCTCACCTCGTGCCACGGCGCCCGCTGACCACTACAACCATTCCAACCTGAGGTCTGATCCTTTGGCCAAGACGCCTCGCACCTGGAAGGGCGCCCGCACGCCGTCGGGACTCAAGCGCGTCCGTCAGGCGCAGCGCCGTCACGATGTCCTGGGCCCCCGCCGCAGCGCCGCCAAGACGTACGTCGCCAAGGCGCTCACCCTCGCCGCCAACCCGGCCGAGGGCTCGGACACCAGCGCGGCGCTCGTGGAGGCGCTGAGCGCGCTCGACCGTGCGGCCAAGGCCGGTGCCATCCATCCCAACGCCGCCGCCCGCCGCAAGTCGCGCCTCACCCGCAAGGTGAACGCCGCGCTCGGCGGCGCGACGGTCCAGACGTCGGCCCGCATGACGAAGCAGACGAGCAAGGCCGCGGCGACCAAGGCTGCCAAGGCCCGCATCGCTGCCGGCAAGTCCACCAAGGCCAAGGGCGCACAGACAGCCGCCGGCAAGGCCCGCGCCGCCCTCAGCAAGACGGCTCGCGCCGAGGCCGCCGCAGCGGCCGCGGCCGCCGAGGCGAGCGCCGCCGTGGCGGCCCCGACGAAGGCGGCCCCGGCCAAGAAGGCCGCTGCCAAGTCGACCACCGCCAAGGCCAAGTCGACGACCGCCAAGGCCAAGTCGACGACCGCCAAGTCGACGACCGCCAAGGCTGAGCCCGCCACGGCCAAGTCGACGACCGCCAAGGCCAAGCCCGCCGCCACGGCCAAGGCCGCGCCCAAGAAGAAGGCCGCGCCCAAGAGCTAGTCCGGCCGGCCAGGGCGCCGGGCCGACGTACGATGCGCCCCGGGCTTGCCCCGGGGCGTCGTCATGTCCGGGGCCGCCCAACGCCCGCTCCGCTCGGCCCGGCCGGTCGCCTCCGTCAGGCGGAGGCGACGGTCCCGTCGGACGATCGGCCCTGCCTCGACGGTTTCGGACGAGTGATGCCGT
>JAOUEG010000144.1 GCA_029858845.1 Chloroflexota bacterium
GCTCATGCGGCGTCTCCTTCGATGATGTCCATGAAGTCGCTCAGTCGGGTGATCCGGAAGATCTCGCGGTAGTGGGGGGTCAGGCCGATCGCCCGAACGCCGCGGCCGTCGCGACGAGCCTCGGCGAGCAGGCGGACGACCAGGGCGATCCCGGTGCTGTTGATGTAGCCGACCTCGTTGAAGTCGAGCGTCATGCGGTCCTGGCCCAGTGCCTTGACCGCTTCGTACGCCGTGCTGAGCGATTCGTCGGCGCGGCTGTCCAGGTCACCGTGCATCCGGACCCGGACATCGTCGGGAGCTTCCACGACCTGGGCCCCGAACCGTCGGTCATCCATCGTTGGTCTCCTCACGGGCCAGGCGCAATGTCACCGTCTGGGTCCCGGCTTCCTCGTCGGCCGACACGTCCATCGCATCGACCATGTGCTCGATCAGGAAGAGGCCCCAGCCGCGCGGCTTCTGCTCGCCGACGAGCTTGCGCTCGATGTCCGGGGTCTCGGGGTCCGTCGGGACGGCGCCGGACATGGCACGGTCGGTCACCCGGACGACGACGTCCGTCGGTGTCACGGTGACGTCCACCTCGAACGGCACCTCCTCGTTGCCCTGGCTGCCGTATTCGATGGCGTTCATCGCGGCCTCGCTGACCGCCGTCTTGAGTCGCTCCAGGCGGTCCTCCGGCAGACCGAGGTCGGCCAAGGCGGCGGCGACGCGGTCCATGGCCTCACGTTCGTTCCCCTGGATGCCCGGCAGGCTGAACGCGGTGAGCGCGGTCGAGCCGGCGGCCTCATGCTCCGCGACTCCGGCCGAGCGGCGCAGGGTCACGAGCGTGATGTCGTCCTCCTGCTCGCGGTCGGTGCCGGTGAAGGCGTTCAGAGTTTCGAGGAGCCGGTCGAGCAGCTCGCTCCCGGCGTCGTCGATGCGCAACGCCTCGCGGAGCCGGTCGAAGCCGAACATCTCCCGGTTGTCGTCGTGGGCCTCGATCAGGCCGTCGCTGTAGAGCAGGACGTTGCTGTCCGGACCGATGACGCCCTCGGTCTCCTCGTAGCGGATGCCCGGCATCAGGCCGAGTGGCATGCCCGTGGCGCGGATCTCCGTGACCTCGTCACCGGTGCGCACGAACGGGAGATTGTGGCCCGCGTTGGCGATCACGATGTGCCCGGTCGTCGGATCGAGGATCGCGAACAGGCACGTCACGAACATCTTGGCCGGCATCTCGGGTTCGAGCAGGTCGTTCGCCCGCGACAGGATCTCGCCGGGGGAGGTGCTGCGCGACGCCTCGGCACGAAGGACGCTGTGGGTCCGGGCCATGACCAGCGCCGCGGGAACGCCCTTGTCCGTCACGTCGCCGACGGCGATCCCGATGCGGCCGTCCGGCATCTCCACGAAGTCGTAGAAGTCACCGCCGACCGCGCGGGCCGGGCCATAGTAGGCCGCGACCTGCCACTGCGGCAGCTGGGGCAGATGGCGCGGCAGGAACTGCTGCTGGATGAGGGTCGCGACGCGCAGCTCCTGAGCGAGGCGTTCCTTCTCCGCGGCTTCGTTCGCCTGTTCGCGCACGAGCTGGGCGACGCGGATCGCCGGAGCGGCCTGCGCCGCGAGTGTCGTCAGCAGGCGCCGGTCGTCCGTGGAGTATTCCTGCTCGGAAAGCCGCGGGCCCACGTTGAGGGTCCCGATGAGCTCGCCCTGGGAGACCAGCGGCACGACGAGCGCCACGCCGGCGTCCCGCAGCCCCTGGACGGCCGGGGAGTCGAGTTCCAGGCGCGCCACATCGACTGGGCCCGGGGCCGACTGGAGGTAGGCCAGGAGCGGGTCACTCTCGGGGATCTCCACCGCGATCGATGCGCTCAGCTCGAGGTCCGCCCACGCCTCCGGCACGATCGGCTCGGGCTCGCTTCCGGACGCAGGCGCGCTGTCCAGCGCGGCGTCGTTGCGGCCGAGGAGGCGGCGGATCGGTCGGGACAGGGCAGTCATCTCGTGCCTCATGGTGGGGGTGGGTCGTCCGGAAATCGTTACGGCCTGCCGGGGTTCGTTCGTTACGTCACGGTTCGCGCAACCAGAGGCCGATCGAGGTCGGCGTGACCGCCGCGTGGACGGTGTCGGTCAGGGCGGTCGTCAGGCTCGCGGTGTCCACTTCACCACGGAGTCGCCCGGAGAATTCGGTCGTCGTCCGTTCGGCATCGTAGCGGGCGCGGTTGAATCGTCGATCCACGGCGTGCTGGACCCGACGGCGGATCGGCTGGAACAGCGCGAACGCGACCAGCGTGGAAGCGGCGACCGCAAAGGTCTGGCCCTGGGTGAAGCCGGCGAGCACGGCCTGCAGGGCCAGCACGCCACCGGCGAACACCGCGACCAGCGATCCGGAGACCAGTGCCCAGCCGATGGTCCGGCTGATCAGGCGGTCGATCTCGTACAGGCGGTAGCGCAGGACGGCGATGCCGATCGCGGCCGGGACGGTCGGATAGGCGACGATCGCCGGGACCCAGGCGAACCACGCGTCCTCGCCGACGATGGCCAGTATCGTCAGCCCCGTCACGACCGCCCCGACCATGAAGGCGACGGCCGCGACCAGCCAGCGGAGCTGGAGTCGCAGGGCGCCGGTCGATCGTCGGTAGCGCATGGACAGCGTGACCACCCCGATCGGCAGCAGGACCAGGATCGAAGCGATCGTCACGTCGGCCGACGGAACGACCGACCAGATCGGCAGGCCCGGGAGGACGGCCACCGGGTTCGGCGCGACGATCTCGGTCGCACCGCCGTCCGGGCTGTAGGTGATCGTCGGCGCGACGGCGGACACGACGACGAGGAGGCTTCCGATCGCGATCAGCGCCATCGACGACCAGCGCCAGCCGCCCGCCGGGAGCCGTCCGCTCGGGAACAGGAGCATCAACGCGAAGAAGCAGATGAAGGTCGCGGCGCCAGCCCAGCTGCCGATCCACATCCACAGCTCGTCGCCGATCGATCCGACGCCCTGCTCGACAGCCGCAAGGTCGATCCCGGGTCGCGAGGTGGTCCCGGTGAAGCCGAAGGCGATGGCGAGCAGCAGCCAACCGATGACGTTCCGGGGGCGCCGGACGATGAGGAGGGCCGCGACCGACGCATAGGAAGCCCAGAAGAGGAGCCCGAGGGGATCGAAGGCCCAGGCGACCGCGATGAACGTGCCACCGGCGAGCAGGGCGATCAGCAGCGCTCGCCCGGGCCAGCCGATCGAGGGTTCCGGGGCGGCTGACGGACCGCGGGCTGCGCCGACTTCCCTGCGGCGGTCGAGTGCGGGTGTCACGGGCCGGGAGCCTGCTCGGTTCGCGCGCCGGAGCCCTGTCGGGCGATGTCGGCCAGCCGCCGTGTCTCCTCCTGCAGCATCCGCGTGTACATCCCCTCGACCATTCGGTACGCTCGCTCCAACGGGCCGCCTACCTCGATCGTGTGGCGGAGGCGCGCCCCGGCGCCTGCCGGACTCACCTCGTAGGTCGATACGATCACGACCCCGAAGGGGCGCACCTCGGTCACGACCCGACGCCCCTCCTCCACCTCGCGCACGAGGACGGCGTAGGTCCAGGGGTAGCTCGCGACGCGAACGTCCACCTTGGAGCCCGCCTCGAACGAGCCACGCGTCCGACCCCATCTCGTGTTGTGGGCCCACGATCCCCAGGTAGAAGGATCGACGTAGTGGCGGTAGACGTCGTCGGGAGCGACGTCGGCTTCGTATTCGCTCACCATCGACCAACTCATGGTGTCACCTTGCTGCTGGGATAGGGCCACATCGAGCGAAGCGGCGATCCGCTGCCCCTCGGCGCCGTGCCTTCCCCAGGCCAGGCGCTCGGACGTCTCCATTCGCGGACCCGGGCCTCTCGGATCCCGCTCCCGCTCGCCCCGACCCGCTCACTCACGCCGTTTCCCCCGTGCCACCCCGCAGCCAGAGCCCGACATGGGTCGGCCGGACGGCGGCATCGACGGTGGACCGTGCATCGGCGCTGATGGTCGCCAGGTCGACCTCGTCGCGCAGCCGCTCGCCGAAGGCGGCGAGAAGCTGCTCACCGTCGTAGCGCGAGCGATCGAAGCGTCGATCGACGACCGCCTGGACCCGGGTCCGGACCGGGTTGAAGAGGGCCGCCACGACGAGCGTGGAGCCGGCGATCGCCAACGTGTTCCCACCGGTCAACGGTTCGACGACCGCCTGGAGCCCGAGGACCAACAGGGCGAAGGTGCCGACGAGCAGCCCGGTCACGATCGCCCAGCCGATCGTCCGGCTGATGAGCCGGTCGATCTCGTACAGCCGGTACCGCAGGACGGCGATGCCGATGGCGATGGGAAGGAGGGCCATGCTCGTCTGCATGAGAGCCCAAGCCCATGAGGACAGCGTGATCGCGAGGAGGATGACGGCGAACACCACGCAGGCCGTCGCTGCGAGGAACCACTTGAGCTGCTGGCGTTCGGCTCCGCTTGCCCGTCGGAATCGCACGATGACGGACGCGAGCGCCACGACGATGCAGCCGCCTGTCAGCGCGAAGCTGATCACCGACAGGCGGGCGATGACGGCATCCAACGGCGCCTGCAGCTGGATGGGGTTCTCCAGGTAGGGTCCGTACTCCGTGATCTCATAGGTGGCGGTGCTGGTGACGATGTAGGCGATCGTCGCGAACACTGCCAACCAGGCCAGCGGCCGCCAGCGCGGCCCAGGCAGGTGGCCACCGGGGAAGAGCAGCGGCACCCATAAGAACAGCAGGGTCGTCCCCAGTCCGCCGAGGGGAACGAGGAGGAAGTCGACCAGCTCGTAGCCAGGCAGCTCCACGCCCGGCTGGAGGCTCCGCTGGACATAGGCGAGGCTGAAGTCCGTATAGCTGAACCCGAGGCCGCCGGCCAGCAGGAGCCAGCCGATCGGATTGTCCGGCCTCCGGATGGCCAGCAGCGAGCCGGCGATGACCACCGACAGGTACGCGCCCAGGGATAGCGCGAGGCCGATGAGATCCCATGGCCAGGGGGCTGCCCCCGGCAGCGGTCCGGCGCCCAGGAGCAATGACATCGTTCGGAAGGCGTTCATCCCCAGGGCGATTGCGACCAGCGCGAGGGCAAGCCAGGTGGTCGGCCTCCGCCGGGCCGGGACGGCGGGACGGGTGCTCGCGACGGCGATCATCGCTCCCCCGGCCGCTGCCTGAGCCACAGGCCGGCCGCGCTCGGTCGGACCGCGGCGTCGACGGTGGCGAGGACGTCGGCGCTGATGGCGGCCAGGTCGACCTCGTCGCGCAGCCGCTCGCCGAAGGCGGCGAGAAGCTGATCACCGTCGTAC
>JAOUEG010000145.1 GCA_029858845.1 Chloroflexota bacterium
GATCGGGACCGCCTTGGCGAAATCGATCTTCTGGGTCGTCAGCGTGCCGGTCTTGTCGATGCAGAGGGTGTCGACCCGGCTCATCGATTCGATCGCCCGCTGGCGCTGGACGAGCGCACCCAGTCGGGAGATCCGGAGGGAGCCGGCCGCGTACGTGACGGTCAGC
Organism: Chloroflexota bacterium; assembly: GCA_029858845.1. Lineage (GTDB taxonomy): Bacteria > Chloroflexota > Limnocylindria > Limnocylindrales > CSP1-4 > SPCO01. The sequence continues at coordinate 167 of JAOUEG010000145.1, forward strand.
ATGATCGCCAGGCCCTGCGGGACCAGGGTGATCAGCACCGCGGATGCCTCCAGCGTCTCCCGACCGCCGCCCGCGGTCGCCGGGGTCAGGCCGGTCACCACGGAGAGCACACCCGTCATGACGACGAGCCCTGCCACGACCCAGATGGCCCGGGCGACCTCGCGTTGCAGGGGGGTCTGGCGATCGCCGGCCAGGCGCGACCGCGCCACGAGCTGGTTGGCCGTCGTGTCCGCCCCCACCCTGGTGGCGACATAGCGCGCCGTGCCCGCGAGGACGGCGGTGCCGGACCGGACCGTCTCCCCGGAGGATCGCGTCACGGCGTCCGCCTCGCCGGTCAGGACGGCTTCGTCGAGCTCCACCCGGTCGTTGCCGACCAGGTCGCCGTCGACGACGATCTGGTCACCCCGCCGTGCGATCAGCAGGTCGCCCAGGACCACGTCCGCAAGGTCCACGGCCCGTTCGCGCCCGTCGCGCACGACGATCGCCCCCGGTCGCGTCAGGATCGCGATCCGGTCCAGCGCGAGCTTGGCGCGAGTCTCCTGGACGACGCCGACGACGACGTTGAACATGACGGGACCGGCCGTCAGGAGCGCTTCGACCACGAGGCCATAGGCCATGAGCACAGCGGAGATCAGGAGCAGGGGTCCATTGATGGCCGGGTAGGCGTTCTGGCGGAGGATCGCCAAGTAGCCCCGGCTCGCCGGCGGCTGGAACTCGTTCCCCAACCCGCCCTGGCGCCGGGTGGAGGCCTCGGTCTCGGTCAGACCGAGGGCGATGTCCGTCACGGCCAGTGCTTCGGACGTCATGCGGATCGCTCCGGGACATGGTCACGCCCGCCGCGTCCCACGAGGGCTCCCGGGAGTGCGAGCGAGGCCGCCACGATGACGATGGCCGCCGGGATGGTGACCGCCGCCAGCAGGCCGGCGACGACGGCCGGTGCGGCCAGCAGAGCCCCCGCCCGGAACGTTCCCGTGAGGGCGAGAGCGTCGCCCTGCTCCTGGGGGCCGGCGGTCAGGCTCGCCATCGCGGGGGCCATGGTGGTGATGGTCCCATTCGCCGCCCCGCCGATGACCATCAGGATCCCGAAGGTGAGCACCACGGGCCCGGTCACGACGGACGCCGCCACCGCGAGCGCGATGAGCGCCAGCGTCACGGTCACGGCAGCGACCTGGACGACGCGCCGGATGTGCGCCGGGTTCACGCCTCGGATGGCCACCAGTGCCAGCACGCCCGCGCCCTCGGATGCGGTGATGAGCCATCCGACCCCGACCGAACCGATGCCGGCGGCGACGCCGAGGACGGGGACGTAGGAGCCCATCATGGACCACCATCCACCGCCGACCATCGCGGCCCAGCAGGCGATGTCGACGCCGTCGCGGCGGATCAGGTGCAGGGTCCCCGCGCCCTGGCGCCGATCGTACGGAGCCAGGCGCCGCAGGACCAACGAGATGGTGGCGCCGACCCCCGCGCTGGCCGCAGCGACGGCCAGGGCGACCGGCAATCCGGCGACCGCGAGCATGCCGCCCACGGCGGGACCTGTCAGGGTTCCGGCGTTGCCGGCCACGTTGAGGTCCACCAGCCGCTGTACGGGTCGGCCTCCGCCGCGCACGGCGTGCGCCTGGCTGCTCGTCCAGAAGACGGCGCGGCTGGCTCCCTGGAGTACCTGGGCGACGATGAACACCGGCAGAGCGGTCGAGCCGGCGAGGAGGCTGAAGGCGACCACCATCCCGAGGCTGGCGACGCCGATGAGCGTTCGATCTGCGAACCGGCCCAACAGCACCGGCAGGGCGAGTCGGGTCGCGAACTGGCAACCGGCGGCGAGTGCCACGAGGAATCCGACGGCAGCCGCGTCGTATCCACCGTCCAGCGCCCGAAGCGGGACGATGACAGTCGCGATACCGAGCGCGAGGGCATAGGCGAGCACGACGCCGAGCGAGGCGACACGATCCAGCGTCGCCCCGGTAGGCGCGCCGGCCTCACCGGGCGCGCCGGGGACTCGCGGAGGGCCGTCGTGCCGCGTCGTCGCCATCCTCCGTCCTGGTGCCGTCATCCTGACGGCCCGAGTCTAGCGACACGGGCGCGGCCGCCGAGCGTGGTCGGGGCAGGAGGCGCGGTCGGCTACCGACGTCGTCGGATCGATCGCTCTGCGAGCGACCTCGCCCCGACGGAGGTCACGGCGAGCGCCAGGACGAGCATCGCGAGCACCGCCGAGGGGTCACTGCGGGCGCCCGTGGCGGCGATCGGTGAATCGGTCGGCGGCAGCGTCTGCGCGGGCGTGCCCGTCGTCCCGGCCACGCTCCCGCTGGGCGCGACGCTGCCCGTCGCGGTCGCTGTGGCCGTGGGTGTGGCCGTCGGTACGATCGATCCGCTCGGCACGACGCTCGGGGTCGGCGAGACCGTCGGCGCCATCGCCCGGCAGTCGCTATTCCAGATCGCCTGGCCAGCCGTGGTCCAGTTCTTGCCGGCGAACTGGTATCTGCCGTACGCGTACGGCGGGATGATGTCCGCGTCGTGCGTCGATTGGTGGCCCGAGTGCTGATATCCGATGGAGGCCACGTCCACGGTGACCGCGTGCCATCCGTTCCGGGCCGTGTCCGGCGGCGTGGCGTGGCAGATCTCGACCCTGTGCGACGGTGGCGCGGAGCCCCGTGCCGGGAACGCGACCCACGGGAGGGCGAGGCCCGCGACCAGAGCAGCGGCGGCGATCCAGCCGAAACCACGCCATCGCCGGCGTTGGACATCGAACCTGGCTACCACGACGCGCCTCGCTTTCCTCGGACCCGACCCGGCTTCGTCCGTCCCACGGGCGGCCGACCAGGCCGAGCGTGCGTGGTCCGAGGGTTGCAGGGCGCGCACCCGATGGCAAGGACCGATGGTCACGAATGTCCGGTCCGTTCGTGGCCCGGGCCGAACGGCCCCCGGAATGGCCCGCTGCCAGGGGCGCCGTCTACCGAAACGACCGCCGGGAATGTATCGATCGATACATCGAGGGCGAACGCACGGCAGGCTAGTGTCAGCTGAGACCACCCCGCTCCGGGCCGGTCGGTATCTGAGGGATCGAGATGGAACCGAACGTCGCCCTTCCGCTCGCGTCTTCGCTGCTGAGCATCGTCCTGTTCGTGCTGCTTATGGACCAGTGGATCGAGCGGCGGCGCCCGTACCAGTTGATCTGGGCGATCGGCATGCTCTGGTACGGGCTCTCGGCCGGGACCGAGTTCCTCGGCGGGGCCGTGGGGTGGAGCGAACCCCTGTATCGCGTCTGGTACCTCATCGGCGCGGTCTGGGTCGCCGGATGGCTCGGGCTCGGGACGATGTACCTCCTGGGCAAGACCCGGTTCGGGTACGGGGCGGCCCTGTCCGTGGTGCTGGCGGGACTCTTCACGTTCCTGTCGTGGCGGCGCTATGAGTACTTCGACAGCGGCATCACCCCGTACCTGTATTCGGTGATCGCCGTCGTCGCCGCCATCGCGATCGCGGTGGAGACCTACCGCGGCAAGGACCGCTGGGCGAACCTCGCCGGCGTGCTCATCGTCGGCGGTTCGATCGTGGCGATCCCCCTCGTCCTGCTAGCCCCGCTGGCCGCGCCGGGCTACGCCGTGGACCCGGCGACCGGGATCCCCACCGGCGAGCTCTTCCCGGGCTACGTCCGGCTGCTGACACCCTTCTTCAACATCACGGGCGCGTTCGCGCTGGCCTTCGGCGCGCTCTACTCGGCCTACGTGTTCATGCCCAAGAAGCGACTGATCCGGTACTCGCTGGATCGACGCGCCGGCATCGGCCGCTACCTCGGCAACCTCGTGGTCGCGCCGATCGCGATCATCGTGAACCTCATCGTCTCGCTGCCGGGCGCCGTTGTGGACCTGTTCCGCGGTCGGCTCAACAGCCGAGTGCCGGCGACGATCCTCATCGCGATCGGCGGATTCGTGCCCGGGGTCACCAGCGGGCTCAACCGGTTCGGTGAGACCACCGCGTTCTTCCTCGGCGAGTTCCTTGGCGTGGCATTCATCACGGCGGGATTCCTCGTCTCGATCGAGGTCTTCAAGGAGTTCCGGATCCCGTTCACGCACCGGGTGCTCCACGCTCGGCGCGTCACGACCTGAGGGGGCCCGGGGCGGGGAGTAATCGCGACATCGCGAGCCTGTCGCGCGCCACGGATGCCATGCCCGAAGATCGGCGTGCCTCGAGTCACTCGCCCAACGGATCAGCAGTCACGAGCGCCACGGATAGAGCTTCTGGCTGGCGAGGAAGGATTCGAACCTTCAATCCCCTGATCCAGAGTCAGGTGCCTTACCGTTAGGCCACTCGCCAGCGATGCCCCAAGAGGCGCTCCGAGTCTACCGTGCGGCGTCCGGCGCCTCAACCGTGCGGTGCGGGCGCATCCCGGCTGACGTGCCATCGACGCGCGCTGCTCGTGCGCCGCCTCGCCGACGTGCCGGCGCTACGACTTGCCGGCCGGTCGCTGCGCCTGAAGCTTGGCCCACGTGTCCTTGAGCGTGAGGGTCCGGTCGAAGACGATCGCCCCGGGCCGGGAATCCGGGTCAGGCGTGAAGTAGCCCAGCCGCTCGAACTGGACGGTCTCGCCGATCGGTACCGTCGCCAGCGAAGGTTCGACGACGGCGTTCCGAAGCACCGTTTCCGACGCCGGGTTCAGGTCGGCGAAGAGATCGCGACCGTCGGTGCCGGGGTGCGGGCTGCTGAACAGGTGGTCGTACAGCCGGACCTCGGCCGGGACGGCGTGATCGGCGGAGACCCAGTGGAGCGTGGCCTTGGGCCGTCGACCATCGGGCGCATCGCCGCCGCGCGTGGCGGGATCGTACGTGCAGCGCAGCTCGACGACCGTGCCTGCGGCGTCCTTGACGACCTCGCGACAGGTCACGAAGTAGGCGGAACGCAGCCGCACCTCTCGACCGGGGGCAAGGCGGAAGAACTTCGGCGGGGGCTCCTCCATGAAGTCGTCCCGTTCGATCCACAGCTCGCGACTGAACGGGACCCGCCGGCTGCCGGCAGACGGGTCCTCCGGGTTGTTGGCGACGTCCATCTCCTCGACGAGTCCCTCGGGAAAGTCCTCGATGACGACCTTCAGCGGGTCCAGCACGGCGAAGCGAC
>JAOUEG010000146.1 GCA_029858845.1 Chloroflexota bacterium
GCCACTGGCATGCGCGAGAAGTTCGGCGCGATCCTGGATGCGTTCGAGTACGGGGCGCCTCCGCACGGCGGGATCGCGCTCGGGATCGACCGCTGGGCCGCACTGCTGGCGCAGCAGACGAACATCCGCGAGGTGATGGCGTTCCCCAAGACCCAATCCGGGAGCGATCCGATGCTCGAGGCGCCATCCGAGCCCGATCCCGAGCAGTACGCCGAACTCGGTCTTCGATTCGTGGGAGTCCCGGAACGGCGATGAGCCCCACCGGTCATGCCGCGTCGCGTCGCGCGCGACGACGGCGGTCGGCCGGACGGGTGCCGCGCGGCTTGCGGCCGCGAACCTCGCGCGCCGGAGGCTGAGTTGGACGACGCCGACCCGGCCGTCTCAGTCAGACCGGTGGAGCCCAGCTTCGGGTTCCCGCCGTTGGATGCCATCGCTCGAAGGCCTCGATTGGCCGCCTTGGTCGGGGCCTTCTGCATCGCGTTCTCGGGCGTCTTCTACCGGTACGCCGACGTCTCTCCGGAGACCGGCGCCGCCTACCGGGCGTTGTTCGGTCTTCCGCTCCTGGCGGTCGTGGCGCTGGTCGAGCGGCGCCGCTACGGGCCGCTGCCGGAGCGGGCGCGACGCCTTGCAGCCGTGGCTGGGATCTTCTTCGCCGGTGACCTGCTGTTCTGGCACCACGCGATCGAGGCGGTCGGAGCCGGCCTGGCGACGGTCCTGGGCAACCTCCAGGTCATCATCGTCGGCGTCGTCGCCTGGCTCCTCCTGGGGGAGCGGCCGAGCCGCGCGGCCCTGGTTGCGCTGCCGGTCGTTCTGGTCGGCGTCGTCCTGATCTCGGGCGTCGTCGGCCAGGGCGCCTACGGGGCCGATCCCGCCTTGGGTGTGGTGCTGGGGCTCTTGACCGCGTTGTGTTACAGCGCGTACCTGCTCGTCATGCGGCGCGGCGGCCGGGATCCCCGCCGCCCGGCGGGTCCCGTCGGGATCGCGACGGTCGCGACCTTCGTCGTCGTGTCCGCGATCGGCTCCGTCGGCGGCGATCTCGACTGGACGCCCGGCCCGGCAAGCCTGTTCTGGCTGGCCATGCTCGGTGTCACGGCGCAGTCGCTCGGCTACGTGAGCATCTCCATCTCGCTTCCGCGCCTGCCAGCCGTCGTCACGTCCATCATCCTGCTCGTCCAGCCCGTGGTGTCGATGGGGCTCGCCATGCTCCTCCTCGCCGAGCAGCCGTCGCCGGCCCAGCTGCTCGGCGTCGTGCTGGTGATCGGGGGGATCGCCGTCGCCACGGTACCGCTGGCCCGGCTTCGGGACGGCCTGGCGGTGAGGCGCCGTGGAGCGAGCGGGCCAGCCTGAATCAGTGGGTGGCGACGTGGCTGGATCACGAACGGGGCCGGGTCACGAACGGGGCCGGATCAGGGAAGTGGCGGTTCCTCGAGGGCGTCCAGCAGCTCGGAGGTGGCGGCCACGATGCGGTCCTGCTGGGCCTCGCGGCTGATCGTCGCCGGCGGGTCGTTGGGCTGACCGGTATACCAGCCCATCTGCTCATGATTGCCGCCTTCGATGCTCGTGAAGACCACGGCCGGGCCGAGCTTCGCCACGTTCTCCGGGCTGGTGAACGAGGGGACCCCCGCATCGAGCGTCCCGTAGCTGCTCGAGACCAGGACGCCGTCGTCGGCGAGGTCCGCCGACGAGTACGACGCCCAGAGCACGAGGCCGTCCGCCACGCCGGGGTTGCCGTCCACGAACAGGGCGGCCGTCGCCCCGCCCAGCGAGTGGCCACCGACGGCCCAGAACGAGACCTCCGGATGGTCGTCGATGACGGCTCGGGCGGCGCCGCTTGCCAGGATCGCCAGGTTGAACGGCGCCGGCACGATCGCGACCAGATGCCCCTGCTCGGCGATGGCGCGAGCGGCCGGGGCATAGGCCGCCGGCGGGACCTTGCCGCCGGTGTAGAGCACGAGGCCGACGGTCGAGGCGCCCGAGGTGGGCGTCCAGGTCAGGCGCCCGTCCGAGCCCTCGGTGAACGTGGTCCCCGGTGTGGAGGCCAGGGCTGCGCTTGCCTCCGGAAGGAGCGGTTGCGGCTGAGCCCACCACAGGAAACCACCGATGGCAGCGACGAGCGCGATCAGGACGGCCCCGAGGCAGCCGATCGCGAGGCGGCGGCGCCTCGGACCGGGCGCTGGTCGGGGGGTGGGGGTGCCGGTCGAGCCGGGGCCGGACTCGGTCACCGAGCGGGATGGTCGTCGGGAGCGGTGAGATCGGCCTCTGCCACGACGTCGTCACCCCACTCATGGCTGTGGCCCGCCGCCGGGTCCGGCGGACCCTCGTACATGGGCAGGTCATCGAGCCCGGTCTCCGCGTCGCGCACGACTCCAGGGTCGCCGAGTTCGACGAGTCGGGTGGAAGCGACCCGGCTCAGCGCCTCGACGACCTCGTCGGGACCCAGCTGGGCCTGCAGCTCCGAGAGGTGCCCGAGGTGCTGACTCGGCACGAGGACGGGCCAGCCCGCTTCGCCATGCCACGCGGGGCGCAGGATCGTGGCCTGCTCCACCCCGTGGGCCTCGATCAGCGACGTGACGGTCTCGGGCCCGACCCAGATCATCCGGGCGGGCCACAGCAGGACGGCGGTCGTATCCAGGACCTCCGACCGCGCCAGCTCCGCTGCCCGGGCCATCTGCCCCACGGGACCGCTCTCCGCCGGCGCCGCGAGTCCGTGGATCGCTTCTGATCCGATCAGCGCCCGCGCAACGGAACCATCGGGATCCGGCGACAGGACCACGACCGGCAGCGCGCCTCCCGACCACGCCACATCCACGAGGCGGCGCACGCGCGGTTGTCCGAGTGTGTCGGCGAGGGCGCCTTCGGCGGTTGCGGACAGGATCGCGGCGGCAACGGTCATCGTGTCCCCGATGCTAGCAGGGCCGGGCGACGACGACCGTGTCGTGCTCCCTGACGCATGACCCCCCGAAACGGGACGATGTGCGACACTGCGCGGGCCCCATGACCGATCCCTCCGCTTCCAGCTCCACCATGCCCGGCGCCGACGTGCGTCCGGCGGCCACCGACGACACCGTCCTGATCCGGACACGCGACGACATCCGCAACGTCGCGATCGTCGCCCACGTGGACCACGGCAAGACCACGCTGGTCGACGCGATGCTGCGCCAGACCGGAGCGTTCCGGTCCAATCAGGCGGTGGTGGACCGAGTCATGGATTCGGGCGATCTCGAGCGCGAGAAGGGGATCACGATCCTCGCCAAGCAGACGACCATCGACTATGGCGACATCCGCCTCAACATCGTCGATACGCCCGGTCATGCCGACTTCGGCGGGGAGGTCGAGCGATCGCTGCTGATGGTCGACAGCGTGCTGCTCCTCGTCGATGCGGCGGAGGGGCCGCTGCCGCAGACGCGCTACGTGCTGCAGAAGGCGATGGCCCGGCGCCTCCCGGTCGTGGTCGCCCTCAACAAGATCGATCGATCGGACGCACGTCCGGCAGAAGTGCTCGACGACGTCTACGAGCTGTTCATGGATCTCGGCGCCGACGAGCACCAGATCGAGTTCCCGGTCGTCTACACGAACGCGAAGCTCGGGACGGCGACCAGCAGCCTGGACGATCCGGGCGATGACCTCCACCCGCTCCTCGACCTGCTCGTCGACGTCACCCCGGCGCCGACCTTTCAACCCGAGCATCCGCTCCAGTTGCTGGTCACGAACCTGTCGGCGAACGAGTACGTCGGCCGGATGGCGGTGGGGCGGATCTGGAACGGGACGATCCGGCTCGGGCAGCGGATCTCGGTCATCCGCGAGGAGGCCGACGACACGGCCGGCAGCGTGGAGCCCGGCCGCACGATCACCCTGTCGGGGACCGTCACCAGCCTCCAGACGGCTCATGGCATCGACCGCGTCGACATCACGGAGGCGGGTCCGGGCGACATCGTCAGCGTGGCCGGGCTGCCCGAGGTCACCATCGGCGACACCCTCACGGAGCCGGCCGATCCCCGGCCGCTTCCCCGTCTCGACGTGGATGCGCCGACCCTCCGGATGACATTCGGTGTCAACACCTCGCCGCTCTCCGGCCGCGAGGGCAAGTACGTCACGAGCCGCCAGATCAAGGCCCGCCTCGAGAAGGAGGTCCTGGGCAACGTCTCGATCGAGATCCGCCCATCTGCTTCCGCGGAGGCATTCGAGGTCCGTGGCCGCGGCGAACTCCAGCTGGCCGTCCTGATCGAGCAGATGCGGCGCGAGGGATTCGAGCTGACCGCTTCACGACCGGAGGTCCTGCTGCGGACCGTGGGCGGCGAGGTCCACGAGCCGTACGAGCGTGTGACCATCGACATCCCGCCCGACTACATCGGCGAGGTCCAGGGGGCGATGGCCGGTCGCAAGGGCCGCCTCGAGCAGATGTCCACCGATGCGGACGGGCGCGTCCGGTTGGAGTACGTGCTGCCGGTGCGGGGCCTGATCGGGTACCGCGGCCAGCTGCTCACGGACACGCGCGGCACCGCGCTCCTCCATCAGATCGGCGAGGGCTACGGACCCTGGGCCGGCGAGGTGACCCATCGCACCAACGGGGTCCTCGTGTCCGACCGGGCCGGAACGTCGAACGCCTACGGGCTGTTCAACCTCGAGCAGCGCGCGGAGCTGTTCATCGGGGCCGGGGTCGAGGTCTATGAGGGGATGATCGTCGGCGAGAACAGCCGCTCGGGCGACATGGACGTCAACCCGACCAAGGAGAAGAAGCTCACGAATATCCGGACGCATTCGCACGACGAGTCGCTGCGCCTGACGCCGGCCCGTCCGCTCACGCTCGAGTCCGCTCTGGAGTTCATCGCCGACGACGAACTGGTCGAGGTGACGCCGCAGTCGATCCGCCTCCGCAAGCGCCTGCTGGCTCGACACGAGCGGGAGCGCGAGCGGGGCCGAGCCTACGATCTGTCCCGAGCGGTCGAGCAGGAGTCGAGCGCCCCGGCGCCGAGCTGACCTTCCCCTCGACAGCGACCCGTGGCGCCGCACGGGCGGGCTCCAGGCACGTCCGGCTCGCGTGGCGCAGGGTGCCGCCGTGATCCGGACTGGTATTGGGGGCGCCTTCGCCCCGGCCCGGCCGCCGTCCTGCACCGGGCGTTTCGGTAGACACGGCGGGGCGGCCCGCTGGGTCGTCCAGGGGGCGGTCGGCGACCCCGGCGTACAATCCCCGCGATGTCCATCTACCTCGACCATGCGGCGACGACCCCGCTCCGCCGCGAGGTCCTCGACGCGCTGCTGCCGTTCCTGCC
>JAOUEG010000147.1 GCA_029858845.1 Chloroflexota bacterium
GCGAACCAGCGGGGCGTCCGGCGCCATGGCGGCGAGCACGTCGACGGCGGGCTCAAGCGGCTCGGCGTCCACCTGCACCAACCCCACGGCATCCGCGGCGGCAGTCTCGGATACGGCCACGACGAGCGCGACCGGTTGCCCGGCGAAGACCGCCTCGTCGCGGGCAAGCGGCTCGAACCGCCGCCAGTCGCCGCGTTCGACGATCGGAAGATCCCGCGCCGCGAGGACCGCCACGACGCCCGGCAGGGCCAGCGCGGCCGACGCGTCGATCGCGCGGATCCGCGCGTGGGCATACAGGCTGGGCACGATCCGCGCGTGGAGCAGGCCGGCGGTTCTCAGGTCACCGGCGTAGCGCGTCTCCCCGAGGACCTTCGGCCGCGAGTCGATGCGTGGCAGGCGAGCCCCCACGTAGCGCGTCGGCGTGGCCATCGGGATCCTCCTCGCAGTGAGCCTGCGCCGCAGTCCATGCGGAAGCCGACTCGAGGATCGGAGTGTACAGATGAGCCCGCGTCCGTACGAGGCGGACGTCGCCACCGTGATCATCGGGCCCGGTGCCCGGCGAGGAGCGCGGGAAGCTACGAGGCGGGCCTCCTGGCAGCCCCTGCAGGCTCCTCGACTGCCGAGGAGGCCCGTCGGCCGTAGTGGTCACGACCGAGGAACGTGTTCGCCCACGCGCTCGTTCGGCGCAGCTCGTTGTCCTGGACGACGGGCGGCCGGTCGAGCATCGCCAGCTCCTCCCCGTACGCCTTGAGTCGGCGATAGGCGTTGGCCCAGATGCAGGCGTGACCGGGAACCTCGCACATGCCGTCATGGGCGCCGCCGCACGGCCCGTTGCGCTGATTCTTCTGACAATGGGATTCGGGACACAGATAGGCGACGTCGGGAAGCGAGCAGTCGCCACAATCCCGACAGTCGTAGAGCGGCACCTTGACGGCCTGCTCCAGCACGTGCAGCGGCTTCTCCAGGTGGGCGCGCTCCACCCGGCGGTAGAGGGAAGCCCAGGTCCGGAACCCCGCGGACCCCGGCTCGAACACGCGCTGGTGGGCCAGGCGGTTCACCCGATAGCCGAGGGTCGCGGCACGTCCGTCCCGCGCCTTCGACCGGCGATCCCGGCTGGCGACGTACCAGCGGTCCGGTTCCTCGCTTGCCAAGCCATCCGCGTCGCGTCCGAAGGCGTGGAATGCCCCGGGCTCCGGCCAGGACACGTCACCCACCACGGAGCGCCAGTCCGCTGCGTCGTGTGATTCGGCGATCTCGAGGATCCGGCCGATCTCCGCGGCATCGCGGTGTCCGGACAGGTAGATGCCTCGGAACCCGAGGCCGCGGGCGACGATCAGCTGTTTCGCGGCGAACTCCAGGAAGAACGAACGCCCCTTGTCCGGGCTTCCGGCCTGCGCCTCCACGACGGTCAGCAGATCGTCCGAGACGATACATCCGGGCACGCGCCCGGCGTGGAAGGCTCGCGCGACTCCCCGGTCGAGGATGTACGCGTTGGCGACGATGGGGAGGTCGATCCCGGTGCGCTGCATCCAGCGCAGAAGCTCGTGCTGGCGGCGAGCGTCGTAGCCGACCTGGGTGATCGCGTAGTCCGCCCCGGCACGAACCTTCAGGCCGAGCTTGAGGTACTGCGGGATGAGGTCCTCCTCGAGGCGCTTGAACGGATCGACCGCGCACCCGAGGAAGAATCGATGGGCGTCAGGGTCCACGGCCGGATCATCCTGCGAGGCCCGCTGGGAGGCGACCGCGCCAAGTTCCCGGTAGAGGGCGAGGAGGCCCACGGAATCGAGATCGAAGACCGGGCGGGCGAGCCCTTGGTAGCCCTCCACCGGATAGTCGCCCGAGATCGCGAGGACGGTCGTCAGGCTGCGTCCGAGCAGGTCCCAGCCCAGGCTCTGGAGGGCGTTCCGGTTCCGGTCGCGGCAGGCAACGTGGACGATGACGTCGTGGCCCAGCCGGCCGAGCGCCTCAGCCGGGGCATGCGGCGCGAGCCGGGCATGTCCCCCGGCGTTGTCCGTCACGGACAATGCGGTCACCCGCGTGTCGCCGGCCAACGCAGCGGCGAGACCCAGCGGCTTCTGGCCCCGCGCGTCGGCCATCTCGCCCGCCCATGGGACGAGCTCGACGACCGTGGCGAAGCCCTCCGTTCCCTGGAGGACGCGGCGCAGGGCGCCCGTCCCCGAGTCGGCGACGACGGCGTTCATCTTCACCGTGAGAAGACGACGGATCGGGTTCGCGCGACAAGGCCTTTTGGGCCTGTCCGGGCAGGTCATCCGGTCCTTGACCTTGCCCCATGTGTCTGGTCAGTCTCGGTCATCAGGGTCCGTGCCGAGCACGGTCCCATCGCCCGTCATGGGAGCGAACGATGAAGCTCGCCGTCTCCGGCAAAGGGGGAGCCGGCAAGACCACGGTCGCGGCACTCATGTCCGCCGAACTCGTCCGGCGCGGCTACCGGGTGACCGCGATCGACGCCGACCCGAATCCGACATTGGCGGCCGGGCTCGGCTTCGCGGCCGCGCCGATCACGCCCCTGCTCGAGATGGCCGACGAGATCGAGGACCGCGTCGGCAGCGCCGGCGTGATCCGCTTGAACCCGCGCGTGGACGACCTTGTCGGGCAGCTGGCCGTCGAGCAGGACGGGCTCCAGCTGATCGTGGCCGGGGGCGTCACCCGGGGTGGGGCCGGATGCGCCTGCCCGCAGGGCATCCTGCTGCGTCGGCTCCTGGAGCACGTGGTCATGAGCCTCGAGGACGTCGTCGTGATCGATCTCGAAGCGGGGCTGGAGCACCTTGGCCGGCGGACGGCAGAGGCCGCCGACGCGCTGCTCGTCGTGGTCGACCCGACAAGCTCGAGCACCGAGACCACCCGGCGCATCGCACGCCTGGCGGGCGAGATCGGCCTTCGGCGCGTGGCTCTGGTCGCGAACCGGATCACCGCCCCGACGGACCTGGCATTCATCACGGAGCGCCTGCCAGACCTGGAGCTGGCGGGATCGATCCCCTATAGCCCGGCGGTGCTCGCGGCTGAGCGTGACGGGCGTTCCCTCGTCGACATCGGAGAGCCGGTCGCGCCGGCGATCGCCCTCCTCGTCGACCACCTGACCGCTGGAGTGCGAGAAGAGGTGCGATCGTGAACGAGCTCGAGACCACGTCACCGCGGACCGACCCCGCCAGCACCGCGATGCGCGCGCGGGCGAAGGCGGAGGGCGTCGATACGATCTGGGACCGCTATGCGGCGCTGGGGACGCAGTGCAAGGTCGGCGAGCTCGGGATCTGCTGCACGGTCTGCCACCTGGGCCCCTGCAATCTCGGCCTGCCCGGCAGCAAGCGACCACAGGTCGGCGTGTGCGGCGCGACGATCGATACGGTCGCCGCCCGCCGGCTCGCCCGTGACATGGCCGCCGGATCCGCCGCCCACTCGGACCATGGCCGGTCCGTCGCACGACTCCTGCTCCAGGCGGCCCGTGGCGAGGCACCGGGCTACGGGATCGCCGACGAGCCCAAGCTCATGGCCCTGGCGGACGAGCTGGGGGTGGCCCGTGACGGGAAGTCCGTGGAGAAGGTCGCCGAGGAGGTCGCGCTCCGCTGCCTCGACCAGTTCGGCCAGCAGGAAGACGCCATCGCCTTCACGAGCCGCGCGCCGGCCAAGCAGCAGGACGACTGGCGACGCCTCGGCATCATGCCGCGCGGCATCGACCGCGAGGTCGTGGACGTCATGCATCGAACCAACATGGGCGTGGACGCCGATCACACCAGCCTGGTCCTGGGCGGGATGCGCAGCGCGCTCGCCGACGGGTGGGGCGGCTCCATGATCGCGACCGACCTCCAGGACGTGCTGTTCGGGACGCCCAAGCCGATCCGGGCCAAGGTGAACCTCGGCGTCCTCCGCGACGATGCCGTGAACATCCTGGTCCACGGCCACGAGCCGGCCCTGGCCGAGGCCATCGTGGATGCCGCGACCGATCCCGAGATGCTCGAGCAGGCCCGAGCCCAGGGGGCGGCGGACATCAACGTGGCCGGCATCTGCTGCACGGCCAACGAGGTGCTCATGCGTCGGGGCGTTCCGATCGCGGGCAACTTCCTGCAGCAGGAGTTGGCCATCGTGAGCGGGGCGGTCGAGGCCATGCTCATCGACGTCCAGTGCATCATGCCGGGCGTCGCCCAGGCGGCTGCCTGCTTCCACACCGAGGTCATCGCGACCTCCGAGCAGGCCCATTTCCCCGGCACCGTGCACGTGCCGTTCTCGGCCGAGACGGCCCAGGAGACCGCCCGCGAGATCGTCGGCCGGGCCGTCGCCAACTACGCCCATCGGGATCGCAACCGGGCCATGATCCCGGACCACCAGATGGACGTCGTCGCCGGGTTCACGACCGAGTCGATCACGCGCACGCTGGGCGGCACCTACCGCGGCGGCTACCGGCCCCTCAACGACGGCATCATCGCCGGACGGATCCGGGGTGTCGCCGCCGTCGTGGGCTGCGACACGCCCAAACGGATCCAGGACGAGGGGCACCTGGACCTGGTCCTGGAGCTCCTCCGTCGCGACATCCTCGTGGCCCAGACGGGATGCTCGGCGATCGCCTGCGGCAAGGCGGGCCTGCTCCGGCCGGAGGCGGCCCTCGAGCATGCCGGACCCGGCCTGCGGGAGATCTGCGAAGCCGTGGGCATCCCGCCGGTCCTCCACGTCGGGTCGTGCGTGGACAACAGCCGGCTTCTGACCGTGTGCATGGAGATGGTCAAGGAGGGCGGCATCGGCCGCGACTTCAGTGAGCTTCCCGTGGCTGCGGCTGCGCCCGGCTGGTGGTCGGAGAAGGCCATCGCGATCGGCTTCTACGCCGTCGCCTCCGGGCTGCTGACGGTGCTGGGCTCGCCGCTCAACATCCTGGGCAGCGAGGCGGTCACACGTCTGGTCACCGGGGAGATGGAGGGCATGACCGGCGGTCGTTTCGCCTTCGAGCCGGATCCCGTCGCGGCCGCGGACCTCATCGCCGCCCACCTCGATCGCAAGCGCGAGGCGCTGAAGCTGCGGCCGATGCTGTACGAACCGCCACCGATCGGGGAGACGCCCGGACCCATCCCAGTCGCCGTCCCCGTCGCCTGAGCGGAGGCACCGAACCATGTCCCGGATCATCGCCAGCGCCGCCATCCGCGGAGCCCACGAATACGTCACCGAAGCCGAGACCAAGGTCGCCGCGACGCTCGAGTCGAGCGGCGGCGCGACCCGCCTCGAATTCCCGAACACGGCGTTCTACCTGCCGCTGACCCTGGCC
>JAOUEG010000148.1 GCA_029858845.1 Chloroflexota bacterium
ACCGATTTCGTGGGACAGATGGCGCGGCTCTCCGGCCTGCCGGCCTCCGGCGCGCGCGAGCGGACGGCTGAGGTCCTCCGCCACGTCGGCTTGTACGAGGAGCGCTATCGGCCGATCAGCGGCTACTCCACCGGCATGAAGCAGCGCGTCAAGCTCGCCCAGGCTCTCGTCCACGATCCTCGTCTCCTGCTCCTGGACGAACCGACGAACGGGCTCGATCCGGCGGGCCGCGACGAGATGCTGGCACTCGTCCGTCGGACCGGGACGGAGTTCGGGATCGCCGTCATCGTCGCGAGCCACCTCCTCGGTGAGATCGAGCGTGTCTGCGATCACCTCGTCGCGATCGACGCCGGGGCGCTCATCCGCGCGGCGCCCCTCGGCGAGTTCACCGGGCACACCGGGACCCTGGTGGTCGAGGTGGAGGAGGGGAGCGATCGGCTCGCCGCCGCCCTCTTGACGGCCGGGCTTCGGGCCGTGGTGGACGGGCGGACCGTCCTCGTCGACCTTCATGACGACGGCCCCTGGGATGTCGTCCGGGACTCGGTGGCGGACCTCGGACTCCCCCTGGTGCGCATCCAGCAGCATCGGCGGGGCCTCGAGGAACTGTTTCGATGAGCGCCTCGGGCAACATCTACGATCTCGGATACCAGGGCTACGACGGCCCGCGACTCGGGCGAGTGGCCGTGACCGTCGGGCTCCTGCGGGCGACGCTCGCCGCGGCCTACGGGATCGGGCGGGGCGGCCGGGCCAAGGTGGTGCCGTTCGGCCTTGCGGCCATGGCCCTGCTGCCTGCCGTCATCGTGGTCGGGATCACCGCGCTGGTCAGCCAGGCCGGTGCCGGAGACGCCCTGGCGGAGGCGTCGCCCATCCGGCACGACAGCTACCTCAGCGTCACGTCCACACTGATCATGCTGTTCTGTGCGGCCCAGGCTCCGGAACTCTTCGGCAAGGATCAGCGCTACGGGGTGCTCCCGCTCTACTTCTCGAGGATCCTGACTCGCTCGGACTACGCCCTCGCCCGGCTCGGCGGCCTGGCGCTGGCGGTGTTCCTCGTCAGCGTCGTACCGCAGGTCGTGATCACGTTCGGCGCCGTCCTCGCAGCGAATGATCCGGTGACGGGGTTCGCGGACGAGGCGGCCGACATCCCGCGCTACATCGCATCGTCCGCGTTCGCCGCCGCGTTGCTGACCGCGGTCGCAGCGGTCATCGCCGCGTGGACCCCGAGGCGGGCCTACGCCACTGCCGGCATCATCGCCGTCTTCATCGTTCCGCCGATCATGGTCGCGATCGTGTCCGAGCTGGCCGCCGGGGATGCAGCGCGATTCCTCCTGTTCACGAGCGTCGCGGACATCCTGGAAGGGCTGAACGCCGCCATCTTCGGAACCCTCGCCGCCTCGCCCGCGGTGCTGGCCGCCGACTTCCCGGAGTGGGTCTATCTCGCGGCCACGGCCGTCGGTATCGCCGGCGGCGTGGCGCTGGTGCTGCGCCGCTACCAGGGCGTCAGCGGATGACGAGCGAGATGCCACCCGAGGCGTCCACACCGATGCCGGAACCGGGATCGGCGGCCCCGCCATTCCCGGCCGCCGTCACGGTGCCCGACGCACCCTTGCCCGACGCGCCGTTCCCGGCGATCGAACTCGAACATGTCTCGCGCTGGTACGGCAATGTCGTCGCCGTGAACGACATCACGTTCGCCCTTGGCCCAGGCGTCACCGGTCTGCTCGGTCCGAACGGGGCGGGCAAGTCGACGCTGCTCCACATGCTGTCCGGCCTCCTCGCACCGTCTGCCGGCAGGGTCCGGGTCGCCGGTCGCCCCGCGTTCGGCGACCCGACGATCTATCGCGACGTGGGTCTCGTTCCGGAGCGGGAGGCGGTGCCCGGCTATCTCTCCGGGTTCGAGTTCGCGCTCCTCAACGCCGAGCTCCAGGGCCTCACGGACGCGCGCGCCGCCGCCGAACGCGCGATCGCGACCGTGGATCTTGTCGATGCCGCGCACCGACCTATCCGGACGTACTCCAAGGGGATGCGCCAGCGCGCCAAGCTGGCCGGCGCCCTCGTCCACGATCCCCGGATCCTGCTCCTCGACGAACCGTTCAACGGGATGGATCCGCGCCAGCGCATCCACATGATGTCGCTGTTGCGCGAGATGGCCGCCGAGGGGCGCGTGATCCTGTTCTCGTCCCACATCCTCGAGGAGGTAGAGCGCCTGGCGGACGCCGTGCTCGTGGTGTATGCCGGGCGGCTTGCGGCCTCGGGCGACTTCCGGTCCATCCGACGCCTCATGACAGATCGGCCTCATCGCTTCACGATCCGCTCGTCGGATGACCGGACGCTCGCGTCGCGGCTGCTCGCCGATCCGGCGATCTTCGGCGCGGAGCTTGTGGATGGCGTCCTGTCCATCCGGACGAACGATTACGCGGGGTTCACCCGGCTGATCGCCCCCGCCGCCCGTGCGGCAGGCATCCGCCTGCTCGAGGTCACCCCGACGGACGATTCGCTCGAGAGCGTCTTCAGCTACCTGGTGCGGCGATGACCGCCGTCGGCGCCATCGTCGGGACGACCCTCCGCGGCATGTTCGGCCGCCGCCGGGTCCTGCTGATGCTCTTGCTCGCCGCGCTGCCTGTCTTGGTCGGGCTGCTCATCCGACTTGCCGGCGGGAGCCGTGACACCCCCGAGATCCTGGATGCTCTCGTCGTCCGGACCGTGCTGCCGTTGGTGGCGCTGATCATCGGGACGTCGGTCATCGGATCGGAGATCGAGGATGGCACCGCCGTCTTCCTGCTGGTCAAGCCGATCCCTCGCTGGCGGACCGCCCTCGCCAAGATGGCCGTTGCCGCAGGACTCACGGCCGTCCTGATGGTTCCCCCGGTCGTGCTCACTGGGGTTCTCGTTTCCGGCGCGACCGGTGAATCGCTCGGCATCACATTCGGCTTCGCACTGGCGGTCATGGTCGGGGGCACCGCCTACGCTTGCGGATTCACGGCACTCGGCGCGCTGACGTCCCGGGCCCTGATCGTGGGACTCGCCTACACCCTCCTGTGGGAGGGGGTGCTCGCCGACCTCCTGGAAGGGACTCGCTTCCTCTCGGTGCGGCAGGCGACGCTCGGGCTTGCCGCCGCGTGGACCGGTGAGGACACGGGCACGGCGGCCCTCGACCCGACGATCTCCGCCGTCATGCTGGCGGTGGTCATCGGCGCCTCGTTCTCGATCACCTCGCTGGCCCTCGCCCGATTCCAGATCCGGTCCGCCGACTGAGCGGCCCGACGGGCCCCGCGCTCGCTTTCGTCCGTGCGGGCCGACGGTTGACGCCGCACTGACCGCCGTCCTAGCATGTCCGTGACAAGGCGCCTTGCATCGGAAGGTCATGGTGACCTGACCCGACGGCGCCGGATCGGCGAGGTACACGCAGCGACATGACCGCGGCATTCTTCCTGATGCTCCGTGAGGGCCTCGAAGCAGCACTGATCGTCGGCATCATCGCGGCCTATCTCGTGAAATCCGGGCGGCGCGATGCGTTGGGATCGATCGCGCTGGGCGTGGGTGCCGCCATCGCACTGTCGGTCGGCGCAGGGATCGCGGTGGCGCTGACGGTCGGGAGCCTGCCGCTCGTCGTCCGTGCGACGATCGAAGGCGCCGCGGCGTTCGCGGCGGTCGTCGTCCTCACCTGGATGTTGTTCTGGATGCGCCGCCAGGGGCGAGCGATCAAGAGCGATCTGGAGCGGGGCGTGGACTCCGCGCTGGCGGTGGGTTCGACACGAGCCCTGGCCGGTCTCGCCTTCGTCGCGGTCGTCCGCGAAGGTCTCGAAACGGTCCTGTTCCTGTTCGCCATCGGCTCGTCCAGCGGCGATGTCCTGCCGCTCCTGATCGCGTCGGTCGCCGGGCTCGCCGTCGCCGTGGCGATCGGGTGGGCGATCTTCGCCCTCGGAGTCCGGATCGACCTGCGTCGCTTCTTCACCGTGACCGGGATCGTCCTGATCTTCGTGTCGGCGGGCCTGGTCGCGTACGGGATCGCGGAGTTCACCGAGACCGGGCTCCTGCCGGTCACGCCCGTCGTGTTCGACATGAGCGGCATCCTTCCCGAAACGGGCCTGCTCGGCTCGCTACTGGCCGGCCTGTTCGGCTACACGAGTGCCCCGACGGCGCTCCAGCTCGTCGGCTACCTCGCCTACCTGATCCCGGTGATGATCCTGTTCGTCGGCCCCCGCCGGCCGCGCGTCGCCGCAGTCGCCGCCGCCAGCCTCGTGCTGACGATGGGGATCGCGGTCGCCGCCTGCGGCCCCGCGTCGGATGACGGCGGCGCCGGCGCCGGCGCCGTGCCGTCCGGTGCCACGGTGGTCGACGTGACCGCCCGCGAGTATCGGTTCGAACCAGCCTCGGTGTCGGTCCCGGCCGGTCCGACCGCATTCCGCGTCAAGAACTCCGGCGCGGAGGAGCACGAGTTCGAGGTCTTCCAGGGCGATCGGCTGGTCGAGGAGATCGAGGGCCTGGTGCCGGGCCTTACCCGGACCCTGACCGTGGATCTCGATCCCGGCGAATACACCTATGTCTGCAAGCTGCCCGGACACGAGCAGGCAGGCATGACCGGGACGATCACGGTGACGGGCGGCTGACGATCCCGGGGGATCAGAACGGCTTGGTGACCATCAGGAACACGATCGTCATCGTGATGATCGTGGCCACCACGCCGAACATCTCGGTGCGTGCCGCCGCGCTGGCGTAGGCGTCAGTCGCCGGGTCGCGCTCGGCCTCGGCGAGCTGTCGGCGCATCGCCGGGGCGAACAGGGCGATCCCGAAGATGGCCACCGTGACGTACAGGGCGATGGATGCGGCGATCCAGCCGGTCTCGAACGAGAAGTGTCCCTGCAGCACCATGGCGACGCCGGACGCGAGGATCAGGATGTAGGCGGGGTTCGCGATCCGGCGATCCAGCCAACGGATCGTCGAGATGGCGAAGATGAGCTTCTCCCGGTCGCGTCCTGCCCGGCGCAGCCAGAACACGTACGTGAGGTTCGCCCCGACCGCCACGATGACCGGCACGACGTGGAGGAACTTGAGCAGGATGATCACGGACATCGCCCCAACGATAGCGCGCCGGCCGCCGGTCAGAGGGGGAGCAGCGTCTCCATGTCCGGGATGATCGCGTC
The DNA here is from genome assembly GCA_029858845.1 of Chloroflexota bacterium. Classification (GTDB taxonomy): domain Bacteria; phylum Chloroflexota; class Limnocylindria; order Limnocylindrales; family CSP1-4; genus SPCO01. The sequence goes on from JAOUEG010000148.1 coordinate 5,145, forward strand.
CGCGCCGAAGACGTAGATGAGCCCCAGCGTGAGGCTGAAGAGCCCGGCGACCAGGCCGACGGCGACGTAGATCCGTTCCCTCGTCCGGCTCGCCACGAAGCCCACCGTGCT
>JAOUEG010000149.1 GCA_029858845.1 Chloroflexota bacterium
CTCTCGTCGGGCCTGATCTACGCCCCGGGATTGCACGCAGACCCGGCCGAGATGGCGACGCTCGTGACTGCGGCCACGCGCCGGGGTGGCCTGTACGCGACGCACATGCGTGACGAGACCCGGGGCCTGTTCGATTCACTCGCGGAATCGATCGCCACGATCCGCGCGGCCGCCGATGCTGGCGTCGATGCGCCGCGGCTTCAGATCTCCCACCTCAAGTGCGGCTCCGCAGCCGTCTGGGGCCGGGCCGGCGACGCCGTCGCGACGCTCGAGGCGGCTCGGGCCGAAGGGCTGGATGTCGCGGCGGATCAGTATCCCTACACGGCGGCGGCCACGACGCTCGCGACGGTGGTGCCGCCGGCGCTCCTCGCGCTCGGGATCGATGCCTGCCTCGCCGCACTCGGCGACCTCGAGGTACGAGCGATGGTCCGCGCCGAGATCGAACGGGGCATCTCGGGCTGGGAGAACGTGGCCATGGATCCGGGCTGGGAGGGCATCGCGATCTCGTTCGCCGCGAGTCATCCGGACTGGTCCGGTAGGACCCTGGGCGAGCTCGGCGAGTCGCTCGGGGCCGACCCGATGGACCTGGCGTTCGACGCGCTCATCGACGACCGCCTCGATGTGTCCGTCGTCCTCCATTGCATGGACGAGCGCGACGTGGAGACGATCATGGCCGTGCCGTGGATCGCCGTCTGCACGGACGCGGAGGGTCGCCGCCCCGGTCATCCGATCCTGGATGCCGGCCGGCCCCATCCGCGCACCTATGGGAGCACCGCCCGCGTGCTCGGCCACTACGTCAGGGATCGCGGCCTGATCCCGCTGGAGGTCGCGATCGCCAAGATGACGTCGGTACCGGCAGCCCGGCTCGGCCTGCGCGACCGTGGGGTCGTTCGCGAAGGGGCGTTCGCGGACCTCGTCGTCGTCGACCCGGCATCGGTCGCGGATGAGGCTTCCTACGAGGAGCCATCACGTCATCCGGCCGGCATCGAGCACGTGATCGTCAACGGCCGGCTCGCGGTGCTCGACGGGGCCGAAACGGGCGAACGGGCTGGCCGCCTCCTGCGCAGAGCCTGAGCGGCGGCGCGAGCGCGAGCGGCGACCATGGCTCGATCGCATCGGGCGGCGGCATGAGCGGCGCCATCGTGCGACCATCGCGCGATGGCCGTCGACGAACGCCAGATCATCGCCCACCTTCCGGACGGCCCGGTGCCCTACACGCTCCGGCACTCGCCCCGCGCTCGGAGCCTCCGCGTCGTCGTCCATCCCGACCGCGGGGTCGTCGTCACGGTGCCCGCGACGCGGGCCGGTCGCGCCGAGGGCGAACGCCGCGCCGCGGCGTTCCTGGTCGAACGTGAGCCATGGATCCGACGTCACCTTGCCCGGCAGGCTGGCATCGCCGACCTGCTTCGTGCCCGAGGCGGTGCTCGCGACGGCGGGACCATCCCGTTCCTCGGCCGGCTTCACCGCGTCCGCGTGGTGCCCGCGGTCTCGGGGATCCGGCGTTCGGACGTGGTCCGCTTCGATGACGAATTCGTGATCCATCGAGTCGCACGCGATCACCGCCCGGACGCCGCGATCATGGAGTCGTGGCTGCGGCGCGAGGCAGCGCACGCGATCGAGGCCGCCGTCGACGTGCACGCCGACGCGCTGGCGGTGACCCCGACGGCGGTGACCCTCCGCGATCCCCGCTCGCGTTGGGGGAGCGCCTCACGTGCCGGTCGGCTCTCCTTCTCCTGGCGCCTGATCCTGGCGCCCGCCGAGGCCCTGGACACCGTCGTCGTGCACGAACTCGCCCACCTCCGGGTGTTCGGCCACGGCCCCGCGTTCTGGGCGCTTGTGGCGTCGCGCCGGGCGGACCATCGAGCCTGGCGGCGCTGGTTGCATGAGCACGCCGCGGAACTCCACGGTGCACTCGGCTGATCCGGCCCGAGGGTGCCCGGCGCCGGTGCATCGCCGATGCATCGCCGGCCCGGCGCTAGATCGGGGCCTGTTCCCCGTCGCCCGCCCGATCCGCCGGTGTCGCATCGGGGATCGCCGGGTCCGCGGGGTCCGCTCCCGGCGACTCGTCTGACGCCATCTCTTCGAGGAGCGGCGCCCCGGGCTGCGTCGGGACCGTCCGCGCGGCCGCGGCGCCGAGGGTATACGGCTCGATGACCAGGGCGAAGGTCGCCATCGTCATGGTGGACAGGCCGACGGCGATGAGGTCGGAAGCCGTGTGCAGGAACACGCTCTCGGCGCCTTCCGGCGCGCGCAGCAGGGGGAACAGGATGAGCGCGCCGAGGAGGACCATGCCCAGCAGGATCGCCCCTGCCGCGACGATCCAGATCGCAGCGAGGATCCGCGGGTGGACACGTCCCTGGTGGGATGGCTGGACGTGCCGGATCCCGACCAGGACGAGCAGGCCGATGCAGCCGACCAGAGCGCTCAGGATCACCCCGCCCAGGACGTCACTGGCGCGATGCCACCCGGTGACCTGGGTCGCCTGGCCGATGATCGCCGCGATCGCCGCTGCCGCGACCAGGATCAGCCAGCGGAGGCGGTCCGGGGCGACCAGCAGGGCGCCGATGCCGACCGATGCGGCGACCGTGGCCGTGCCGCTGGGAAAGGAGTTGCGCAGGATCCAGATCGGCCCGTCGACAAGGGCGGGGCGCGGCAGTCCGACCTTGAGGATCTCGGCGGCCAGGACGGAGCCGGCCATCACGGCCACGGCCAGGGCCCCCAGCCCGGGGCGTCGCCGGAGCAGACCCACCAGGGCGATGACCGCCATCGCCCCGACGAACGAGGCCACGCTGACCTGGGATAGATAGGTGAGGGAATCGATCCGGGTCGATTCCTCGCGCAGGGTCGCTGCCCGGAGGGCGCTGTTCTCGAGGCGCTGGCCCATCTCGGTCGAGACGAACAGGAGATAGACGGCCACGAGGGCGGCGAAGTAGCCGATCGCGGCGACGACGAAGCGTCGAGCCGGATCCGGAGCGGAGCGAATCGCGGGCTCGGGAGCCTCGGATGGGGCGGTCACGGACGGCTGTGGATCGATCCGATCGGTGGGCAGAGTTGGTGGAGATGAGGGGACTCGAACCCCTGACCCCCGCGATGCGAACGCGGTGCTCTCCCAGCTGAGCTACATCCCCACGGGCGTCGGAGTGTAGCACGAGGCCTCTCCGAGATCGGCTCCGCGAATGGGTGCCGCTCGCGTGGATGTCCCGGCCCGTGCGACCTCGATCCGGTCCGTCGGGCCCGCCGCTAGGCTCCGCCGATGCCACTCGGCCTGCTGACGGGACTTGGAGCCGCCCTGGCGTGGGGCACCCTGGATGTCTTCTCGGCCGTCGCCAGCCGGCGCATCGGCAGCCTGAAGGTGACCACCGGCATCCAGGTCATCGGTGCGGCCTTCGTGATCCTCGTGGCGATCCTGTCCGGCACCGCGGTCCCGGACGATCCAAGGGTGCTCGTCGGTGGCGCGATCGTGGGCCTGGCCGGCGCCGGCGCGTACCTCGCCTACTTCACGGGACTGCGGATCGGTCCGATCGCCGTGGTCAGCGGGATGGTCGCCGCGTACGGCGGCCTCACCGTGGTGCTGGCCGTCGTGATCCGCGGCGAGACGCTGACGACGATCCAGGCCGTCGGGGCTGCCTCCGCCACGATCGGCGTCATCCTCACCGGCGTTCACTTCGACGGCGGCTGGCGTGGCACCAAGTTCGCAAGCCCGGGTGTCATCTTCGCGGTGGTCGCGCTCGTGCTCTTCGCCACGATGGCGATCGGCAGCGACATCGTCATCGACTACGCCGGCTGGCTCGAGGTCCTGCTCGTGGCTCGCACGACGAATGCGGTCCTGTCCGTCGCGATCCTCGTGGCCGCCGTCACGGTGGCGCGCCGGATCGCCCAGCCGGTCCTCATCGGTGCGGACGGGACGGATGGGTCGCAGGACGATGTCCGTCGCGTGGATGCCAGGGTGATCGGGCTGGTCGGGCTGGCGGGGCTGCTCGACGTCCTTGGCCTCGTCGTCTTCATGTACGGGCTCGAGCAGGCCGAGACCTGGCTGGTCGGTCTGGCCTCCTCGTTCGGGCCGGCCGTCACCATCATCGCAGCGGTGGCCTTCATGGGTGAGCGGCTCCGAGGGATCCAGTGGGTCGGGCTGGCGCTCGTGCTCACCGGGATGATCGCGATCGGCCTGCCGTAGCGGCCCCGGCCGCGCCGGCGACGTGTTGGCCGGAGCGGTGACGATCAGGCGGGGATGCTGAACCAGAAGCGGGTGAGCCCGTTGCGCGATTCCGCCCCGACCCGGCCGCCACCCTGCTCGACCAGCTGCTTCACGATCGCCAACCCGATCCCGGCGCCGCCGCGAGCCCGGTCGCGCGACTTCTCGACCCGGTAGAACCGCTCGAAGACGTGGTCGAGGTCGTCGGCCGGGATCGGGTCGCCGGTGTTCGTGATCGACACCAGGACGTCGCCGGGTCGCCGTTCCGCCCGCACCGTGATCGTCCCACCGGGCGTCGTGTAGCGCACCGCATTGGAGAGCAGATTGGCCAGCACCTGGGCGAGTCGGTCGGGATCGGCACGCGCGGGCAGGGGCGATGTCAGCCGGACCTCGAGGCGGAGGCCGGCACGCTCGATGGATGGCGTCGCCAGTTCCAGCGCCGAGGCGATCGCCTCGGCGAGGTCCAGGTCCACGAGTCGCACCGGGCTCATGCCGGCATCGCCCTCCGCGAGGGCATCGAGGGATCGCGACAGTCGCACCAGACGGTCCGCCTCTTCGTGGAGCGACTCGTAGGTGGATCGGTCAGCCGTGATGACGCCATCGCGCAACGCCTCGAGATACCCCTGCAGGTTGGTCAGGGGCGTCCGCAGCTCATGGGCGGCATTGGCGATGAAGTCGCGGCGAAGCTGCTCCTGCTGCTCGAGCGACGCGGCCATCTGGTTGAACGAATCGGCCAGGCTGGCGACTTCCTCCGGGCCACCGCGCGGGACGCGGGCGCCGTAGTCACCGTCCGCGATCCGCCGGGCGGCGCCGCCGATGGCGGCCAGCGGCCTCGCGAGCATCCTGGCCAGGACGATGGCCAGCACGATGCTGGCCAGGACGGCGATGACGGAGGCGACGACGACGACCGTCGTCACCGACTCGTCGTACATCTCCTGGGCGTGCTCCGCCGAGTCACCCGCCTCCATCATCAGGGCGGTGAACACGTCCGCTCCCACCACGGCCACGCCGACCGCCAGGATCACCAGGCCGACGGCCGCGCTCAGCACGGCCGCCAGC
>JAOUEG010000150.1 GCA_029858845.1 Chloroflexota bacterium
GAGGCCTTCCGGACGGCCGAAGAGCAGAAGCAGTGGGTGATCGGCTACTTCTACGAGCCGCAGTGGTTCCTCGCCCAGGTGCCGCTCAAGAAGGTCGCCCTGCCGCCGTACACGGATGGCTGCGATGCCGATCCGGAAAAGGTCGCCTGCGACTACCCGGAGTACATCCTGGACAAGATCGTGTCCAAGAAGTTCGCCGATGAGGGCGGAGCGGCCTACGAAGTCGTCAGGAATTTCAAGTGGACCAACGACGACCAGAACGTGGTTGCCGACTACATCACCAATGGCGGCATGACGCCGGAGGAAGCCGCCGCCAAGTGGGCAGCGGACAACGAGGCCACCTGGAAGACCTGGCTGCCGGCGTCCTGACGTCGCGCAGTCGATATCCGAACAGCGAGGCCGGCGACCTTCGGGTCGCCGGCCTGTCGCTTGCCGGTAAACCAGCGACGGACCGGCAAAGAGCGGCGGGGCACCTGGCGGCGGGATGCGCATGACGACCCGACACCCGAGGTCGTGACCCGATATCGTGGCGCACACGCCGCGCCGACCCGGTTCTGACTTGGCCTTGACTCTCGACCGTGCGAGTTGTCCAATGCAGCGGGCATCGCCGCACGTGACGATCGGGCGCATCGCGACCGAAGATCCGGAACGGCGAGAGCGGCAGGAACGTCGGGCCGAGGAGAGCCCGGACCGCGCCGACCGACCAACGTAGGCAATGACTGGAGGAGCAACCTTGACTTCGAAGCGCACGCTGACCCGCTGGGCGGGTCTCCTGGCTACATCAGCCATCGTCTTCGCGGCCTGTTCGAGCGACGGTGGCTCGAGCGCCGCACCATCGGCCGCCACCGGCGGTGGGATGGAGGAACTCATCGCCGCCGCCAAGGCGGAGGGCACGCTGACGACGATCGCGCTGCCCGACGATTGGTGCAACTACCGCGAGATGATCGATACGTACAAGTCCAAGTACGGGATGGAGGTCAACGAGCTCGATCCAAACGCCGGATCGAACGACGAGCTCGAGGCCATCAAGGCCAACAAGGACAACAAGGGCCCGCAGGCTCCGGACGTGGTGGACGTCGGCCTGTCCTTCGGGCCGCAGGCCAAGGACGAGGGCCTGCTCGCCCCCTACAAGGTCGAGACCTGGGACACGATCCCGGCCGAGGCCAAGGATCCCGACGGCTACTGGTGGGGCGACTACTACGGCGTCCTGACCTTCGAAGTCAACACGGACGTGGTCGAGAACGTGCCGGCCGACTGGGCCGACCTGCTCAAGCCCGAGTACAAGAACATGGTCGCCCTGGCCGGTGACCCGCGAACGTCCAACCAGGCCATCCAGACCGTCTACGCTGCGGCGCTGGCGAACGGCGGCTCGCTCGACGACGCCCAGCCGGGCCTCGACTTCTTCAAGGACCTGGTTGCCGCCGGCAACTTCGTCCCGACCATCGCCAAGCCGGGCACGATCGCCCAGGGCGAGACCCCGATCACCATTCGCTGGAACTACAACGCGCTCTCGAACAAGGACGCGCTGGCCGGCAACCCCGACATCGCCGTGGTCGTCCCGACGCAGGGCCGGTTCGCCGGCGTCTACGTCCAGGGGATCAGCGCCTACGCCCCGCACCCGAACGCCGCCAAGCTCTGGCAGGAGTTCATGTATTCGGACGAGGGCCAGCTCATCTGGATGAAGGGCTACTGCTATCCCATCCGCTATGAGGATCTGAAGGCCAACGGCAAGATTCCGGCCGAGATCGGCGACAAGCTGCCGGATGTCACCGGCGCCGTCTTCCCGAGCCTCGACCAGCTCAACGCGGCGAAGGACCTCATCACCCAGCAGTGGGATGCGGTCGTCGGCGTGGACGTCGTCGAGTAGCGCGGATCCACCCGTAGCATCGTGACCGAACCCACGATGACGACGCTCGAGGCGCCGGGCACCCGCCCGGCGCCTCGGCGCTTGCCCGCATGGGTCGGCGTGATCCCATTCTTCCTGTTCGCGATCGCGTTCCTGTTCCTGCCGATCGCGTTCCTCGTCATCGGCAGCTTCCAGACCATCCAGGGCGAATTCACGCTCCAGAATTACGCCAGCCTGACCGATAACTCGTACATCCAGACGGCGTACGTGAACAGCATCCAGATCAGCGCGATCACCGCGATCCTTGGTGGCCTGTTCGGGTTCCTGCTGGCCTACGCCGTGATCCTGGGGGGCCTGCCGGGCTTCCTGCGCGACGCCCTCATGACCTTCTCCGGGGTGGCCTCCAACTTTGCGGGCGTGCCGTTGGCGCTGGCCTTCGTGTTCACCCTTGGGAACGTGGGGCTCGTCACGATGTGGCTGGAGGACATCTTCGGCTTCCAGCTCCAGGAGTCTGGCTTCACGATCTACTCGATCGCGGGCCTCGCCATCGTCTACATGTACTTCCAGTTCCCGCTCATGGTGCTGATCATCGCTCCGGCCATCGACGGGCTCCGACGGGACTGGCGCGAAGCGGCCGAGAACATGGGCGCCAGCGGGTTCCAATACTGGCGCTACGTGGCCCTGCCCATCCTGATGCCGTCGATCCTGGGAACCACCATCCTGCTCTTCGGGAACGCTTTCGGCGCCCAGGCCACCGCCTTCCAGCTGACCGGTGGAACGATCCCGATCGCCCCGGTCGTGATCGGGGCTCAGATCCGCGGTGACGTCCTGCGTGATCCCAACCTCGGCTACGCCATGGCCATGGGCATGGTCGCGATCATGGGCGTGTCCATCACCATCTACACGGTGCTGCAACGCCGCTCGGAACGGTGGCTGCGATCATGAGCACCGGCACGACCGACCGTCTGGGAATGGCTTTGAACGTGGCGACCGTCGCCGCGTCGGAACCCGAGCGTCGTCGTCGCCGACCCCTGAGCACGGCCGGCGCGTGGCTCATCTTCATCATCGGATTCCTGTACTTCTTCGTGCCGCTGTTCGCGACATTCGAGTTCTCGCTGCGAGCGGCCAAGCGTGACCCGGTCACGGATGAGCTCATCAAACCGTCGCTCGCCGCGTACGAGAACACCTTTGCGGATCCGGCCTTCTGGTCGTCGCTCGCGTACTCGTTCACGGTCGGGCTGATCACGATCGCGGTCAGCCTGCTGCTGATCGTGCCGACCGCCTACTGGGTCCGACTTAGGGTCCCACGGTTGCGTCCGGCCGTGGAATTCGTGACCCTGATGCCGTTCGTGATCCCGCCCGTGATCCTGGTGTTCGGGATCATCCGCATCTACAGCGGGCCCCCGCTCGCCCTGACCAACACGCCGAACGGATCCGACATCCTGCTCGTGGGCGCATACGTGGTGCTCTCGTTCCCGTACATGTACCGAGCCGTGGACACGGGCCTCGCCGCGATGGACGTTCGCTCGCTCACCGAGGCAGCCCAGAGCATGGGCGCCGGCTGGCCGAGGATCATCTGGCAGGTGATCTTCCCGAACCTGCGTGCGGCGATCCTGTCGGGGGCGTTCCTGACGCTGGCCATCGTCATCGGGGAGTACACCATCGCGACGTTCCTCGTCGGGACGAAGCCGTTCGGCCCGTACCTGTCGCTGCTCGGCCAGAACAAGGCGTACGAGCCGGCCGCCGTCTCTCTCATCAGTTTCGGCATCACCTGGGCCGCCATGGGCATGCTCGCGCTGCTCGGTCGCGGCACACGAGGCCGCGTCCAGGTAGCCGGCGCGCGGTAGGAGGAGCAGCGTGACGTTTCTGGAACTCAAGCACGTTCGCAAGGACTTCGGTGCCGTCGTCGCCGTGCAGGACTTCGACCTGGACGCCGAGACCGGCGAGTTCGTCTCGTTCCTGGGCCCTTCCGGCTGCGGCAAGACGACGACCCTGCGAATGATCGCGGGCTTCGAGACACCTACCGCCGGAGCCATCCATATCGACGGCCGGGACGTGACCACCATGCCGCCGAACAAGCGCAATGTCGGGATGGTGTTCCAGTCGTATGCGCTCTTCCCGAACATGACCGTGGCCGAGAACATCGGCTTCGGCCTCAAGGTTCGCCACCGACCGGGTGGAGAGATCAAGCGTCGTGTCGGCGAATTGCTCGATCTCATCCACCTCCCCGACCGCGGTGACCGCTATCCGTACCAGTTGTCCGGCGGCCAGCAGCAGCGCGTGGCACTGGCCCGGGCCCTTGCCATCGAACCATCCGTCCTGCTGCTCGACGAACCGCTCTCGGCCCTGGACGCGAAGATCCGCGTCGCCCTCCGCCATGAGATCCGGCAGATCCAGCGACAACTCGGGATCACGACGGTCTATGTGACCCACGACCAGGAAGAGGCCCTCGAGCTGTCCGATCGGATCGTCGTCATGAGCGAGGGCCGGATCGAGCAGGTGGGCTCCCCGTTCGAGATCTACAACTTCCCGAAGACCGGGTTCGTGGCGTCCTTCGTCGGGACGCTCAACGCGATCCCGGCCAGGATCGAGGACGCCGCGTCCGGCCAGCTGCTGCTCGGCGGGCAGCACATCCGGTCCGCTTCCCCCTTCGAAGGGGCCAGGGGAGACGCCGTGGCGGTCGCCCTGCGCCCCGAGATGATCTCGCTCGAGGGTATCGAGGCGTCCACCGCCGACTCCGGCGACAACCGGGTCAGGGCGACGATCGAAGAGGTCTCATTCCTGGGCGCCGTCGTCCGTTTCAAGGTCCGCGTCGGGGAGGGCGACGAAAGTGCCCGGATCGACGTCGATACGTTCAACAACCCGAACCTGGCCGTACCCTCCACAGGATCGCCCGCGACGATCACCTTCCCGCCGGATGCCTGCCTCGTCCTTGGGCGCGATACCGGCATCCGCGGTGTCGACGCGCTCGCCGCCGCGGAGGCGATGCTGTAGACGGCACGTCCCAGCCACGCGGCGCTGGCACCGGGCTCGATGGCATCGATGTCCTGATCTTCGACAAGGACGGGACGCTCATCGACTTCCACGCGATGTGGAGCGGGTGGGCGGAGGAGCTGGCGGCGGGTCTCGAGGCATCGACCGGGCGGTCACTCCGGCGACCGTTGTTCACGATGCTCGGCTACGACGACCGCACGGGCCGCGCCCACGCCGGCGGCGCCCTCATCGCGACGCCGATGGGGCGCCTGCGGGACCTCACCATGACGCTGCTCCTGGGCGAGGGGCTGGATCGGACCTCCGCGCAGGCCGCCCTCGACGCGACGTGGAACGCGCCCGATCCCGTGGCTCTCGCCCATCCCTTGACCGATCTCGGCCGGCTGCTCCGC
>JAOUEG010000151.1 GCA_029858845.1 Chloroflexota bacterium
GGCCGTGGACCGCTGGCTGGCCGGGTCCCGGAGCGGACTGTCGGGCGGGATCGCCCTGCCCTTCGCGATGGCGCTTCGCGAGTACGATCTCGAACCACAGCGGCTCGCCCTGGACGTGGCATCCGGGGCCGTGGACCTGGCGCTGGAGGCAGAGTTGTTGCGCGAGCCCGACCGTCGGGCGGCTGCCGAGGCCGAGGCGGCCCGCCTGGCCGGGATCGCGATCGGGGCGATCGACACCGACCGGACCGCCCGCCGCGAACTGCAGGACCTGCTGGGAGATCCGCGCCGTCCCTGGCTCGGGACCACCATCACCGCGCCCGACCTCGACGACGCGCTCGACGAGCTCGCCGACCTTGTTACGGCCGGATACGACCTGCTGCGAATCGAAGTGCCGGTCGGGCGCGAGCTCGCCGATCGACTGCATGACGCCGGCATCGACGTGCCCCAGTGGCACCCACGCGACCGGACCGATCCCGCCACGTCCGCCGCCGGCAGCGGAGAGCTCGTCGGATCCGATCCCGCACCGACGGGTAGCCAGCGCGCGTTGGCCCGACTTCGACGCGTCGCGGACGGCGTCGCCGCCGAGCGACGCGGCTACGTGCGCCTCGCCACGGCCATCCCGCCACTCGGCGTACCGGAGGGCGCCGTCGTTGCGGCCTTCGAGCGGGTCGATCTGGTCGAGGCGGATCCGATGGCGGAGATCGTGGCGGGTGGCGTCGATCCGGATCGCTCGTTGGCCGATCATGCTTTCGCCCGGCGCTTCCATCGACGTGCGGACACCCTCGTTTCGATCGGTCCCGGCCCGCTCGTGGTCGCGCCTGATCTCGCCTCCGGCCTCCCGGCAGATGCCGCCACCCGCAGCGGCCGCGCCCTGGCGCTCCAGCTCATCGGGGTCGCGATGGCACGAGCGGACGGGATCCCGGCGGACCGCGTGGTCGTCGGCGCCTACCCGGACTGGTTGGCCGAGGAGTCGGGGGCGACGGCCCGGATCGTCGCCGAGGTGGCGGTCCGGCGGGCGCTCTACCCCGGATGCCTGATCCGCTTCGACGAGCCCACGAGGCCGGAAGCCGATTCGCCGGCCGCGGTGGCGTGGCCGTTCGTCGCCGCTGCTGCGATGGCCTGGGCAGGCCAGGAATCACTGATGATGCGACGCGTCCACGCCGACAGGCGCCAGGCAGGCGCCGAAGGGCGGGCCGCGATCGGGGTGGGGGCCGACTTCATCGCCGTCTGGTCCGCAGGCCCGCTCGGCGGCGCGGCCGAAGCCCATGCCGCCGCGCTGGTGGACGCGGCGCTCGGAACGCTGGACCGGATCGCCGATCTGGGTTGGCGCGCCGTCGTCGGCGACAGCCCGGACCAACTCGACCATGGGGGCGCGGCACCCCGCGCGCTGGGCGGCGATGCCGTGGCGGAGCGCACCGAATCGTTCGATCCACTCACCGCGCTCGACCGCACCCCCTGACACGGGACTCCCCAGAGGGCCGATCGGTCGGTCCGCGGGCGGTCGGTCAGCCGCGGGAACCCCCGGGCCGGGTCACCCCCGACTCACCCACCCGCCTTGAACGGGTAGACGACCCAGGCGGCGGTCTCGACCGCGTGCACGTCCGGAGCGCCGTCCACGACCGAGTGGCTCGGCTTGTAGTGGAGCACTGCCGTGGTCGGCTCGCCCCCCGCCTGGCGAACCCGTTCGGTGACCGCGTGGATGGTCGTGCCGCTGTCCCAGACCTCGTCCACGACGAGCACGCGCTTGCCGCGCAGCAATGGATCGGCCGGGAACTGGAAGAACGTCGGGTGCGGGCCGGGCTGGCCTTGATCGTCGTAGTACTCGACGGCGGCCACCAGGATGTCGCGCAGCTTCAAGCGGTAGGACAGCATCCCGGCGGGCACCATCCCGCCCCTGGTGATCGCCAGGAGGACGTCGAACACCTGGCCGGTCAGCTGGTCGGCGAGCGCGCGAACGAGCTCGTCCAGCTCCTCCCAGCTGACGATGTCCTTCTCCGGGGCGCCGGTCGCGGTCACGCTGGCAGGATACGCGGCCTTCACGGTTGGCGACCGAGCCGGCGGATCGCCTCGACCGCGGCGGGATCGTCGAGCGCGCTGAGGTCGCCCGCGTCCAGGTCGAGCCAGGCGGCGCGAATGACCCGCCGCATGACCTTTCCGGAACGGGTCTTCGGCAGCGACCGGACCACCGTGACCACCTCCGGCCTGAGGGGCTTGCCGAGTACCTCCGCGATGCTGCGGCCGATGGCACCCCGCAACTCGGCGTCGTCCGTCTGACCGGGATGGAGCACGCACAGGACCACGATCACCTCGCCCTTGATGGCATGCGGCACGCCGATCGCGGCGGCCTCCAGGACGGCAGGGTGTGACACGGCGGCGCTTTCGACCTCGGCTGGTCCGACGCGCTTGCCGGCCACCTTGAGGGTGTCGTCCGAGCGGCCGTGGATGTACCAGAAGCCGTCCGGGTCGATCGAGGCCCAGTCTCCATGGGCCCACAGGCCGGGCCAGCGCGACCAGTACGATGCCTCGTAGCGTTCGCGGTCGTTCCAGAAGCCGCGCGTCATGCCCGGCATCGGGGTGCGGATGACGAGCTCGCCGACCCGTCCACGCACGGACTCCCCCGACTCCGACACGACATCCGCTGCGGTCCCGATGCACGGCCCGCTGAACGAGGTCGGCTTGATCGGCCCCAGGAGGTTCCCCCCGACGATCCCACCGGAAACCTCGGTCCCGCCGCTGTAGTTGATGATCGGGCAACGACCCTCGCCGACTTCGCGGAAGTACCACCACCAGGGCTCCGGGTTCCATGGCTCACCCGTCGACCCCAGGACGCGAAGGGAGCTCCGATCATGCGCGCGGACGGGTTCCTCTCCATGGGCCATCAGTGCCCGGATGACGGTGGGTGAGAGACCCAGGTGGGTGACCCCGTGGCGTCCGACTAGTTCCCAGAGGCGGTCGGGACCCGGGAAGTCGGGGGCTCCCTCATACAGCACCAGGCGGGAACCGAGCAGGAGGCCGCCCGTGATCGCCCACGGACCCATCATCCAGCCGAGGTCCGTGAACCAGAAGAGCGAGTCCCGATCGGTCAGGTCGAAGGTGTGGGCCAGATCCTGGGCCGCCTTGATCGGGAACCCGCCGTGCACGTGGATCGCCCCCTTCGGACGCCCGGTGGTGCCCGAGGTGTGGATGACCATGAACGGTGTCTCCGGGTCGCGTTCCGGCGGAGAGCCGGCAGGCGGAGGGCCTCCGTCCGACGGTTCCGTCCCGGTGTCCCACCAGTGGTCCCGATCCTCCGACCACGTGACCGGCAGGGCATCGCCCGCACGTCTTACGACGAGGACCCGCCGTACCGAAGGTGCCGCCGCGGCCGCCGCGTCCGCCACCGACTTGAGATCGACCCACGAGCCGCGTCTCAGGAAGCCGTCCGCGGTGATGAGCAGGCTGGCGTCGCAATCGGCCAGGCGGCTGGCCACGGCCGGGGCCGCGTAGCCCGAGAAGATCGGCGTGAAGATCGCCCCCAGCCGGCTCACGGCGAGTACCGCGACGACCGTTTCGGGGAGCATCGGCAGAAGGATGCCGACGCGATCGCCCGGACCGACGCCGAGTGCCGCGAGCTGCCGGGCGGCGCGACCGACGGCCTCGGCCAACCCCTCGTTGGTCAGCGTTCGGACGGTGCCGTCCTCACCCTCCCAGGTGACGGCCGTGCCGGTCGGATCACGGACCGCGCGCGGTTCCACCGCGGCCCATGACCAGTCGAACCCGCCCCCGATCCACCAGCGGGACCATGCGGGTCCACCCCGGATATCGAGGACCTCCCGGGGCCGGCGGCTCCATGCCACGCCGATATCGTCGGCGGCGGCTCCCCAGAACCAGCCCGGATCGACCGTCGCGCGAGCCTGCAGTGCCGCCAGAGACGGCTCGCCGGTCGACCTCAGGAACCGGGCCAGCCGTGACGCCTCGGCGACGGCCGGGTCCGGCCGCCAGGCGACCCCGTCCACGTCCCGCCCGAAGATCGGCCACTCGTCCGCCATCGCCACAGGGTACGGCAGCGACTTCGGCGCCGGTCGCACCGTCGGGTCGCCTGGACTCGCCGCGCACCGCCGGGAGAAGTATCGTGGCCATCGCGCTAGGCGCGAGCGGGAGGGCGGTCGGGGAGCGACGGCCGGAACCCGAGAGGAGCGAGTCCATGACACCGATCGATCTGCGGTCCGACACGGTCACGCGACCCAGCCCCGCCATGCGTGAGGTGATGGCTGCAGCCCCGGTCGGCGATGACCAATTCGGCGAAGACCCGTCCGTTAATCGCCTGCAGGATGCCGTCGCCGAGCTGCTTGGCAAGGAGGCGGCGCTCTGGATGCCGACCGGGACGATGGTCAACCAGGTCGCCTTGCGGGTCTTCACCCAGCCTGGCGACGACGTCGTCGTCTCGCGCGAGAGCCATGCCGTCTGGCACGAGACCGGCGCCGCCGCGGCGAACGCCGGTGTCCAGTTCACCGAGATCGGGACGGGCGGCGTCTTCACGGCGGACCAGTTCCTCGAATCGTGCAAGCCGCGTGGCCATCTGCTGTATCCACCAACGACGCTGGTCGAGATCGAGGACACCCACAACCGCGCCGGGGGGATCGTCTTCCCGGCGGACGACGCCGCGGCGATCGCGGCGACCGCGCGCGACCGAGGCGTGGCGAGCTACCTCGACGGGGCCCGGTTGTGGAACGCTTCGATCGCCACCGGGCGCCGGCCGGCTGCGATCGCCGCTCCCTTCGATGCCGTCGGGGTCGCCCTGTCGAAGGGCCTGGGGGCCCCGGGCGGCGCCCTCCTGGCCGGCACGCGCGACCATATCCACGCCGCTCAGCGGTACCGTCGCATGGCCGGCGGCGCGATGCGCCAGGTCGGGATCTTCGCGGCGGCTGGCAGCTACGCGCTCGAGCACAACTTCGATCGCCTGGCCGAGGACCATGCCAACGCCCGCTTGATCGCGGAAACGCTGGCTGGCAGTCCGGCGTTCGTCATCGATCCCGCCACGACGCACACGAACATCGTCCTGTTCCGGCTGGCGGATGAAGCGCCGGATGCCGCCACCCTGGTCGCGCGCGCCAGGGCAGCCGGCGTGCTGACCTTCGCGTTCGGCCCGCGCAGCATCCGCGCCGTCACCCATCTCGACGTGACGCGTGACGATTGCGTTGAGGCGGCCAGGATCCTCGTCGCCGCGGCCGAATCGGAC
>JAOUEG010000005.1 GCA_029858845.1 Chloroflexota bacterium
CGCTTCCGCGTTCTCAACGGCTGCCAGTCGCGGTTCCTCATCCTCGACTTCAATGAGATCTCCGGCGTCGAGGCCTGGGCGATCGGCAACGAGGGTGGCTTCCTCGACGCCCCGTTCAACCTCACCGCGAACAATGGCAACCAGCTGCTGATGGGGCTCGCGGAGCGGGCCGACCTGATCGTCGACTTCACCAACGTGCCGACAGGCCAGCACGTCCTCCGGAACGTCGGTCCCGACGAGCCGTTCGGTGGCGGCATCTTCGATCCGGCGGACTCCGATTCCACCGGCCAGATCATGGCCTTCAACGTCGTGCCGTCGCCGGCCCCCGACCCGACGACCCCGCCGCAGTTCCTGACCCTCCCGGCGGCCCCGCCACTCCCGCCCGCGTCGGTGACCCGGCCCGTGGCGCTCCTCGAGGAGATGTCCGCATTCTTCGCCGACGCGCCCGCCGAGACGCTCCTCGGCACGGTGGCCGGCGACCCGAACGTGGCGCCCGGAGTCTGGACCAAGCGCCTCTGGATGGAGGCGGTAACGGAGAACCCCGATGTCGGGGCCACCGAGATCTGGGAGTTCTACAACGCGACCGGGGACGGGCACCCGATGCACGTCCACGAGGTGGCCTTCGAGGTGGTGAACCGCCAGGCGATCTTCGTCGACGAGGACACGAAGGAAGTGCAGGTGGTGCCCGGTTCCCTGCCCACGGATCCCGAGCCGTGGGAGACCGGGTACAAGGACACCGTCATCGCCTACCCCGGCCAGGTGACCCGGGTGAAGGCCCAGTTCAACACACCCGGCCAGTTCGTCTGGCACTGCCACATCGTCGAGCACGAGGACAACGAGATGATGCGGCCGTACCGGATCGGGCCAGCCCAGCGAGGTCAGCCCGGGTAGGTCGAGCCCGGAGACGCGGCGTTCGCGCCGGCGTGACGCGAGAGCTGCCATGACGGCCGCGGTCGGCAGCGCACCCGGGGTCTCCTCGTGAGCGCCCCGGGCCGGCCGCGGCGGCGTGTCAGCGGTCGGCGTCGCAACGAACGGCGCCCGCCACATGCCAGCCTCGAGGCATCCTGGGCGTTGACGTCATCCAAGAGGTGCCGGAGCGTACCGGTCACCGGCTCAGGGCAGCGGGCGGATGACCGTGGCCCGGAACGGACCCGCCAGCAGCTCGAGCACCGGACCGTAGGCGCCGGCGGCCATGGCCTTGGCGAGGTGCGTCGTCCGTGACTCAGGCGACTCCCAGTCGGCGATGTCGATGAGCAGGTCGGGGTCGTCGAGCGACTCGTAGTACGTGCTCCCGTGGTAGCCGCCCGGTCGATCACGGGTGGCCAGCTGCTCGATGAGCGATCGCAGCTCGTCTCGGCGCCCCGGCTGGGCCTTCAGCTCGACGATGACCTTGACTGCCATGGCACGCCTCCTGCCCGGACCTCGATCCTGCCAAGCTCCTGCGATGCCGGGGCGGCGATCGTAGCGAAATGGCGGCGCGTGAGCAGCGCGACATGCACGGCCAGCTCCGAGCGATCCACGATCTCGGAGCGGGAGTGTGCAGTCGACCGAGAGAGGAACGTCGGTGGCCCAGACCAACGTGCCGTCCACGTACAGCTGGAAGCGACCCGGAGCCCCCTTGCCTGACGCGAAGGGTTGGGATCAGCCTACCGGCAGGGTCTCCGAGGCCATGGTCTCACCTCCCTGCCCTGGTGTAACAGGAGAGGGCTACATGCCCTCATGGTGCTCAGCGATCGGCAAGCCCGCGTCCTTCCAGGCGGTGATCCCGCCGTCGAGGTTCGCGACGTCCTCGTAGCCCAGCTCCATGAGCGTCGCGCCGGCCAGCGCGGCGCGGGCACCCGTGCGGCAGTAGACGATCACGCGACGGGTCGGGTCGAGCGCCGGCAGGTGACGCGCGCTCGCCGGATCGGCCGCCGCCTCGAGCAGCCCTCGCGGCACCTGGACGGCGCCGGCTATGTGGTGCTCCCACTCGGTCGGCTCACGGATGTCCAGGACGGTGGCTGACCCGCCGGCGATCTCGGCCTGGGCCTCCGCGGGCGTAACGTGCCCGATCCGGGCGCTCGCCTCCATCACCATCTCGAGCGCGGTCTTCGCCATGGCAGTCCCTCCTGTCCAGCTCGCAGGCGAGCTCGGATGTTCGAAGCGTTCGTACGGAGTGGCGGGAGCGACCGCGTCACCGTCGCCCCCGCAGGGTTCGGCTACCCGAGCCGCGTCCCCTCGACCTCGAGCCTGCCTCCCTCAGGAAGCTTGCTCCAGCTCCGGCGCTCCCACTCCTCTTTGAGGACTTCCTCGAACGCCTTCTCGAGGAATTCCGGGCGAACCCACTCGTCCACGTCGAAGTCGTTCTTGATGTAGCCGTGGCTGAACATGAAGTCCTTGCCGATCTTGATGGTCTGCATGTTCATCGCGCTCAGGCTCGGCACCATATCGACGTGCTTGATGCCCTCGTAGGTGTGCTCGGCATCCAAGTAGAACGTCTGCCTGTTGAGGATCACCGCGGCGGCATGTTTGTGCTCGTTCGCCCAGCGGCCGACCTTGATCATCGCCTTCATGTAGGCGACCACCAGCTCCGGGTGCTCGTCCGCCATCACGTCGGTGCAGGTGATGACGGCCGGCGTGTTCGCGACCTGGACCGTCCAGTCGGGATGCCTGGACAGGTCGAAGATGGACTTGATCTCGCCCGTGGCCTCCGAGAGCTGACCCAGCTGTCCCATCTGGTTGTAGATGGCGTCGACGGTGCCGGCCAGGAGTGCCTTCTCCAGTGGCCGGAACGCGTAGTCGTGCTTGTGATCTCGGCGCATCCACAGCTCGGACGGGTTGTTCATCGGGACCTGGAGCATCTCGGGCTTGTCGTACCAGTCGTCCGGGTAGGGGAACTCGACGAGCTCGATATCGTCCATCGTCATGTCGTTGAGCCTGAGCATGTTCTCGATGCCCATGTGCTCCTGGATGCGCCACCAATCATTCTTGATGGTGTTGAGGCTCTTGGTGATGCCGATCTTCTTGCCCTTGAGATCCTTCACCTGGAAGATGTCGTCGCGGGCGCGCACCTGCATCACCCCACCCTCGTACACCCACGTCGCCCCCAGCAGCACGGTGCGGCGGATGTCGGCGTGGACGGCGATCGGCGGGTAGAGGCCCCCGAATCGGATGAGGTTGTCGAGGTTATGGATGTAGTGCGGGTACCAGTTGTTCTCGGGTGCGTGGCGGAAGTAGGCGTACTCGACGCCGATCTTCTTGTACTCCTCGCGGCACCATCCGAGTTCCTGGTCCACATTGTTGGCGGACACCATGGGACAGTTGGTGAACCAGACCTCGTTCCAATCCAACGGCACGGTGGTGGCGACGCGCTCGACGACCTCGGTGGCCATGGCAGTACCTCTCAAGTGGACCCGTATGGGCACCGGCTCCAGTCCCCTAGACGGGGTACGTCCAGGGTGGATACCATCCGATGCTCTGCCGGGGACAACCATCCGCTTGGGGCGCTCGGGGCGCCTCAACCAGTTCGGTCGGATTCGCGAACGGCCGTCAATCCAGCTCGGGCCGACTCCCGGTCGTGAGCCTGAGCCCCGGGAACGGCTCGAGGAGGCCGAACTCGATCGCACGCTCAACAGCCTCGCTGCGGCCGGTGACGCCGAGCTTCGAGTAGATGGACACTGCATGAGAGTGGATCGTGCTGCGAGAGTTGCAGAACCGATCCGCGATGTCCTGGAACGTGAGGTGCGTGGAGAGCAGGGGCAACACCCGGAGCTCGGCGGGGGTGAGGGTCGACGCTCCGGCCTGCGAGCTCGCCGCCACGTCGGCCTGACGGCGCAGTTCGA
Organism: Chloroflexota bacterium; assembly: GCA_029858845.1. Classification (GTDB taxonomy): domain Bacteria; phylum Chloroflexota; class Limnocylindria; order Limnocylindrales; family CSP1-4; genus SPCO01. The sequence goes on from JAOUEG010000005.1 coordinate 3,822, forward strand.
CGAGGCTCTCGGCGAGCCAGCCGAGGTCGGGCCGACGGCGCACCACCGCCTCCGCCTTGGTGACGACTGTCTTGGCACCCGCCGTGTCCGCGATCGCCAGGTAGGCTCGTGCGAGCTCGATCAGCCCCCCGGTGGCGATCCATGGCAGCGCGGAGGAGGCCAGCGGGCGGACGAGCTGGGCGTGGACGAGCTCCTCGCGCCCGCGAGCGCTGTCGCCGCGGTGGATGGCGACCCGGGCAGATACGGCGTGGACGTGGATGGCGGTGGCGACGTCACGGAGGTGCGTGGCGTCGATGGCGGCATGGCTCTCCTGTGCGAGCCGCTCGGCGGTCGGCCAGTCGCCCCGCATGATCGCGAGCGACGCGCGCATCGCCAGACCGTAGTACGGGGACGTGCCCGCGAGGGCTGCGTCATCGACCGCCTCGGCCAGGACGGCGTCAGCCGTGGCGAACTCACCACGGACGACGTGTGCGGCGCCAAGCCCATAGAGGGCCATCGGGCGCCAGGGGCTGGTCGCCGGCTCGGCTGCCACCGCCAGCTGAGAGCTCGCGAGCACCTCGTCCGGACCGTGGCGGGCCATGGCCGCCCGCAGGATCGCGCGGGCAGACTCGAATGACGCGGAACCGTCTCCGGGGCTCCCGGTGAACGTCGAGCGTTCGGCGATGTAGGCGAGGCGCTCCGCGGCCTCCGCTCTCCCGCGGAGGCCGTTCACCAACGCCCCAACCACGGCAAGTGGCGGAAGCCGCTCGAAGGTCGACTCGCCGAAGTTCCGGATCCAGCGATCGAGCAGGTCCGCGTGCCCCGCGTAGTAGATCGGCAACGCGTTGGCCATGACGAGACGGGCCGCCGTCATCTCATCGGCGCCGGCCAGGGCGTGCTCGATCGCGACGTCGACCCGGCCCTCACGCTCGAACCAGGCGGCGGCGCGACGATGGAGCTCCATCGTCGCGCCTGGCTCCCGGAGCTCGAGCTCGGCCCTCAGGTACTCGGACAGCATCTGGTGGAACCGGTAGGACTGGGAACCGCCCGTGAGCGGCGCGACGAAACGATTATCCCGCGCCAACGACCGCAGGCGCTCCGCTGCACCGCCTATCCCTGTCACGGCCTCGGCGACGGCCGGTTCGACGACCTCGAGGATCGAGGATCTGGTGAGGAACGTCTGGTCATCGTCGCCGAGGTTGGACAGCAACTCGGAGCGGAGATAGCCGGCGATCGCCGAATCCTGGCCGGACGCCATCACGGTCGCACGGCCGGGATCGAGCGACCGGGTACCGGCGAGCGTCGCGAGGTAGATGCCCGTCGCCCATCCTTCGGTCCGTTCGCGTAGCACGTGGGCCTGGTCGGGCGTGAGCGAACATCCCGCCGCGGCGGCGAGTTCCCTCGTCTCGACCACGTCGAGGGCGAGTTCAGAGGCTCCGAGCTCGAGGAGGTCTCGGCGAGCGCGGAGCCTGGCGAGGTTCAGGTCCGGCTGGGCTCGACCTGCCAGGACGATCTGGAAGCCGTCTGGCAGGTGGTCGATGAGCGCGAGGAGGGCATCAAGGCACGTCCGATCGACGAGCCGATGTGCATCATCGAGGATGAGGACCGCCGGCCCGTCGATCCGATGAGCAGCAGCGGCAAGGCGTGGCACCGCCGTCGCCAGGACACGCTCACGCGAGGCACCGATCGCTCGTCCGACCGTGGGATCGATCGGGGCGAAGCGGTCGAGCGCTGCCGCGAGGTAGGTGAGGAAGACGCTCGGCTCGTTGTCGTAGTCGTCGATCGTCAGCCAGGTGACGGGCCGTCGCTCACGAGACGCCCAGTCCGCGAGCAGGATCGACTTCCCGTAGCCGGCCGGCGCAACGACCGAGACGACCGGTGTCCGGGGTTCGGCCATGAGCACTCGTACCAGGCGATCCCGGCGGATGATCCACGGTCGCAATACCGGCTTGCGCAGCTTTGCGTCGACGAGCGGAAAGGACGGCAGGAATGCCGCGCTCCGTACGCCGGCAGGCACGCTAGCGGCCTTGGGAGTCTCGCTGCGGTCGTTGACTACCGTGGTGCATCCCTCCGCTCGGCTGGCGTCCACCCTGATTCTAGGCCGATTCGATGCGGCGCCGCGTTCACGGCGCGGCGTATGCGCTCCTGGGGATCGAGGCACGGCCATCTGGAGGAACCTGCGAGGGCGACGATCACGGCGCTCCCCCCACCAACGAACCCTGCCTCGGGCTCAGCCCTGGGCTGCACGCCGCAGACGATCGAGCTCGCGGCGGAGACGCTTGCTCGGCCGGCCCTCGCCCCGGACCGCCATGATCCCTGGCCGGACTTCCCGCACCACCGGTGGCGGGCTGTGGTCCTCGTAGCAGGTCGCGGCCACGGCGGCCCCGACCCGCGACTCGATCGGCCGGATGACCTCGACGACGCGCTCGCGATCGGCGATGCGCGCCTCCACCCGGTCGCCTGTCCGGACCTTGGTCGACGGCTTCGCCGGCGAACCATTGACGTGGACGTGGCCGCCTTCGCATAACTGGCTGGCGAGCGGGCGGGTCTTCACCAGACGCACCGCGCACAGCCAGCGATCGATGCGCGTCTCGTCGGGGGCGTGGGGATCGGTCACGGGACCTAGGATGGCACGGGTCGAAAAGGCGCAGGGCGGATCGGTCCTGACCGGAGAGTGGCCGGGGCGAGAGGGATAGCCTCGCGACCACGTCCGCCCGATCACGATGCGGCTCGCTTCGCTCGAACCTGTGCTCCGCGCCATGACGACTGCATCGTTCGTCTCGCTCCACCTGGCCAGGTTCGACCGACTACGGGCTGCAGGGCCGGTCGATCCCGGTGAGCGGCCGGGTCTGTTGTTCTGTGAGGTGGGTGCCGACTGCCGGGCAGCGGGCACGGACGACGCGGACTGTCGCACTCGACCGTGAAGCACCGCCTGGAAAGTGCCCCGTCCAGGGTGGGCCGTCTACTCGGGCTCCGGACCCTCGACGTTGACGACGGGCGCACCCGGGCCGATCCGCACGAGCGCGACTTCGGCCGGCCCGTCGGGCGGCGTCGCCTCGCGGTGGATCACCCCGTGGGGCATGTGGACGTAGTCGCCGGCGCCGACGCGCAGTCGCTCATGACCGCCCGGTCCGAACTCGAATTCCATGGCGCCGCTGAGCACGTAGAAGTACGTGTCCGTGTCGCCATGGTGGTGCCACCCGCTCTGCACGCCAGGTTCGGTGCGGACGACGCCGACCCATCGATCGTCCGCAGCGAACGCCTGCTCCCGGACCATCCCGGGCGTCGCCGGTCCGGCCGCAACCGTTCGCTGCGCGGGGCCGATCGCACGTGGCCGCGCCGTATCCATGTCCACCTCCGAGGTGCTGCTCGTGACTACGTCGAGTGTCTGACCTTACATCCCGACCGGTCGCACCCGCCAATGGCAGGGCTCACCGATCACATCAAGGGGCGACCGGCTGCCGGCCGAGGCCCTGGGGCGGCCGACTGCACGTTCACGCTGGGGGCCCGCTCGAGCGCTCACCGATCGAGAGGCCTCGACCCTCCCGCTTCGACCCTGACGCCCCGGAACGAAGGAGCCGCTCCCACCAGCGAGCGTCTCGACGCACGCGCTGCGCGGCGCGACACTGCGCGACATGGATCGGATCCGCGACGCGCTCCGTCGCGCACTTACCCCGGCGCTCGCCGTGTTCACGGCGTTCCTCCTGGGTGCGATCGTCATCGTGCTGACGGACTTCGAGAACCTGCGACAGATCGGCACGGACCCGCTCGCCGCGATCGGCGGCGCGCTCGGTGGCGTGCTCGACGGATACCCGGCGATGTTCGCCGGCGCGATCGGCAACCCGGATCTCGTCGCCGCCGCGATCCGGAGCGGGAACCCCGAGGACGTCGCGGCCGCCCTTCGACCCCTGTCCGAGACCCTGGTCAGCGCCACGCCGTTCATCTTCGCGGGGCTGGGCCTCGCGGTGTCGTTCCACGCCGGCCTGTTCAACCTCGGCGTGGATGGGCAGTTTCTCATCGGCGGCCTGGGCGCCGCGATCACGGCCACCCTCGTGGCGGGGTACCTGCCGCCGCCGATCGCCCTCGTGGTGGCGGTGCTCGGCGGGACGATCGCCGGTGGAGCGTACGGGTTCGTCCCGGGCTTTCTCAAAGCGCGGACGGGGGCGCACGAGGTGATCACCACGCTGATGCTCAACGGCGTGGCGCCGAATCTCGCGTTCCTCATCGTCGGGATGATCGGTCGCTCCGGGCCGCCGGCGGTGCTCCCCACCGTGCCTCGACTCTTCGACCTGCCGACGATCCGCGTCGACTACGGTTTCATCGTCGCGCTCGCGATGGCCGTGGTCGTGTCGTGGCTGTTGTTCCGAACTACCCGTGGCTTCGAGTTCCGAGCAACCGGCCATAACCGCACCGCCGCCCGCGCGGCCGGCATCCGACTTGGCCGGACCACGATGCTGGCCATGTCGCTGTCCGGAGGGCTCGTCGGCATGGGCAGCGCGCTCTTCCTCCTCGGGCCTGCCGCGGGCTTGCCGGGCGGGCCGTCGATGGACATGGGCTATGTCGCCATCGCCCTCGCCCTGCTCGCCGGCAGGCGACCCAGCGGCGTCGTCGTCGCGGCACTGTTCTACGGCGCGCTCACCACCGGTGCCAAGAACATGGTCGTCGCGACCGGCATCCCGCTCGCGCTGCTCATCGTCATCGTCGCCTTCGCCATCATGTTCGTGGCGGCGCCCGAGCTGACCCGGTCGATCTGGCGGCTCAGTTCGCCGAAGCCGAGCGCCGAGACCGGCGGAAAGACACCCGGGCCGGCGGTGCCCACCTGACGCAGGCCAGGCAAACGTCCCTGCGGCACCCAGGTCGACAGGTTTGCCCGAACCGATCTCCAGGCTGCCGCTCGACGTGGCCGTGCTGATCGGGAGCGTCGAGGTCGCGTTCCGCGGGCTGTGGGCTACCGTCAACCTGGTGAGATGGCGCGGTCACGACACGGGCGGGTCCACCGTGGGCGGCCGCCTCGTCGGCCCGCTGGTCGGCTGCGACGTCGACGTCGATCTCCACGACCGGACCGCGGCGGCGGCGCAGCTGGCGTATTGGAGCACCTTGCGGCGAGTTGGCGGCCCTAGACGCGGGCTGGCACCTCGGCCTCCACCAGGGCCTTGAGGCTCCTGAGCGACTTGTCGCTCATGACCATTCGCCTGAAGCGGTGCTCGGTGGCCCACTCGCCGACGGGGCCGAACGGCATCGGCAACCGGCATGTCGCCTAGCGGCCCTGCTCGAGACGAGCACGGCGGCCGAGGGCTGCTTCGGCACGCATATGAGCGGCGGGCGCTTCTCGAACGTGCGCCAATCCGTCGACGTCGGGCAGAGGAGGGGCCTCCAGTCTTCTGGAGGCCCGAACTGCAGACTAGGTGGGAGAGGTGGCTACTCGCAGAAATGCGGGCTCTTGACGAGGAGCACGTGAGCCGCGACTCCACTCACGTTTCCGTAGGCGGTGTGAATGCCATGCGCGGCGGATCCAGGGATGACGCAGGTGCTCTGCGGCGGGACTGCCGGATGTGCCATCGCGGGCACGGCGAGCGCGATAACGAGCGCCACGCTGCTGAGGAGCGCGGTAAGGCCTCTTCGCATGCTTGAACCTCCACAGGTAGACGTGCCCCGGCATCGAGGCGACTTGACCGCTCGAGGTTACTTCTGGCCTCGACGATGGGTCCAGAGGTACTGGCCAGTAGTGGTGCCAAAGGGCACCGGGGCCGCCTTGGGTGCGCGCGACAATATCGCGTGCTGAGCCCTCGCGCCTGAGCAACGTCGGCCAGCTGTCGGGGACCCGATGCGCGCATCAAGCCACACGGGCCGTTGGTGGCCCCCCGATGCCCCCGATGTCCGCCTATCAGGCTCAGGCAGCGGTGGTCCGGCCGTCACGGCTCCCGACCGCCGCCGAGGCACGGAGTGTCTGGAGTCGCTGCCGGACCTGTGGGCCAAGACGTCGGACGCCGGGCGCGAGGCGATCGCGGAGGCCGTGTTCGAGCGGATCGACGTCCTGGCGGTGACCGACTACACCTTCACGCTGACCGCTCACGCGAAGGCGCGAGGCTGGGACGCGGCCTTCGGGCGGGCGCCGTCCGCGTGAAAGAAGGTCAGTCCGGGCGGGGCGAGAGGATTGGCGCCGACACTTTCCAACTGTCTGCGAGGGTCGTCGGCCGGGCCGTGCGGTCCGGCGATCATCGCTCCTCGGAGATCGCGTAGGCAGCCCTGCGCCGCGTCCTGGCGACCAGACCGTGGTCATGTCCCGGTCGGACCGGACGGCTGACCGCCTATGGCGGGATCGCCTGATCGGTGCCGGGGTGCAGGGACGGGGCTAGAGCGGGTCGCTCGTCTCCGGCTTCAGTCTCCTGATCAGGCGGCCTACCAGGTAACCCCCCGCCCCGCGACGACGAACAGACCGAGGGCGGCTGCAACCGCCGCAGCCAGGAACACAAGCATCCCCAAGTACGCCGACCGCATCGCTGGATCCTCGGCGGGCTCCACGCCGACCGCGCCGGCGGCCACCGCGACGATGGTGTCACGTCCCGCGGCGGTCCTGCTCGGCGCGGCGCCGGTCCTGGCGATCGCCGCGGGAGGCGGAGACGGCCTGGCGAAGGTCGTGATCGTGGCGGCCCTGGTCTGCTTCACACTCGGCTGGTGCGCGCTGGGTGTCCAGGCGATCCGCCTCGACCGACCGGCGAACGCTCCCCGACCCGCCTGACAAGCGGACGCCGATCGATGCACGACGTCCCAGGCATCACGCTGCGGAGTACCAGCAGGATCGCGGCCATGTCGACCATCGTGTTCGCACTCGCCGCCATCGTCTGGTTCGTCCTGGAAGGAACGCCGCCACGGCTCGGATTCGAGGACACGGATGACCCGGCGATCATGGTCGGGTTCATCCGGCAGCATTCCGAGGTCTTCGTGCAGGCGGGCGCCATGCTGGTCCTCATGGCGATCAGCCTGGCCATTGCCGTCCTGGCCATAGAGGAGGTTGTTCGGCCACGGTCGGGTGGGGTGGGCCTACGGTCCACCTCGGCGTTCGGCATCTTCAGTGCGGCGTTCTTCTTGTTCGGCGGCGCGGTCCGGATCGGATCCTCTGGGCCGCTGCTCCATATGGCCGGCCTTCGGGAGGCGTGGGGCGAGGGTGCCTACGTTGCCGCTCAGGTCGTCAGCCAGGCCGTCCTGATCGGTGGGATCTTCGCGGTCTGCCTGTGGGCGGTGGGCCTGAGCCTGATCGTCCTTCGCACAAAGGTCATTCCGCTCGCCCTGTGCGCCCTCGGCATCCTCCCTGCCTTCCGCATCGTCAGTGGCCTGCTGGGCCCGCTGGACCTCTTGCCGGATGTCGGCGTTCTGTGGGTCATCTCGATCGCGTCGATCTTCGGCACGATCCTGTGGTGCCTTATCCTCGGCATCGTGCTCCTGCGCCGGAGCTTGGGGTCGGAGGTCGGATCCGGAACCCGATGATCCCGGCCGTCGCGGGGCTCGCCGCCATCACCGCGACGAGACAACACATGCGGGAGGATTCCGATGGACCGTAGCGATCCGGCATACCGTGGGCAAGCTGGGTACACGCGAGCCCTGCTCAATCTGTACGACCCCGTCGTGCTCGGACCGGTGGCTCGGTGGGTATGGCGGTGCCCAGTCGATCAGCTGGTCGACGGCTATCGACGCAACGCCCGCCCACGCCACCTTGACGTTGGCCCTGGGACAGGCTACTTCGTCAGCCGCAGCGGCCTTCCCCACGGCGCGCCGGTGACGCTGCTCGACCCCAACCAGAACGTCCTGAGGCACGCATCGGCGCGACTCCAGGGACTCAACGTGCAGACCGTCGAGGCGGACGTCCTCAAGCCTCTGCCGCTCGAGGACCGGTTCGCCTCGGCCGCACTCAACCTCGTGCTCCACTGCCTGCCGGGCCCGATGCAGCGCAAGGCGGCGGCGATCGCCAACGTTGCTGCGGTGCTCGACGGCGACGGGGTCTTGTTCGGGGCCTCCGTGCTCGGCCGTTCGGCCGAGCACGGAAGACTCGCGAGGGCGGTGCTGCGGGCGTTCAACGCCGAGGGCGGCTTCGACAACCTGGACGATTCGGAGGAAGGCATCCGGGAGATCCTCGCGGCGTCTTTCCGCGACGTCGAGGTCCGGGGGATCGGATCGGTGGCCTACTTCCGCGCCGCCAACCCGTCGGGTGCCGCAGGTTGATCGGCCGCCGGGAGACGCGCTACCGCGCCGCAGAGGAGGACCTGTGGTCGTCCCTTGGCGTGACTCTGAGCGAGCGGCGTGTGCGACTGGCCGGAATCGGCACGGAGGTCCGCGTCCAGGAGCTCGGCGCCGGCCAGCCCGTCCTGTTCATCCATGGCGCCTCGACGTGCGGCACGAGCTGGGCGGATCTGGCGGCTCTCCTGCCTGACGTGCACTGTCTCCTCCTCGATCGCCCCGGCACCGGCCTGAGCGACCCCCTCGACCCACCGATCCGGTCCGTCGCGGATCTGGCGGCGCTGGCCGACACGCTCGTCGTCGACGTCCTCGACGGCCTCGGCGTCGACTCCGCTGACCTCGTGACCACGTCGTTCGGGGGGTTCTTTGGCTTCCGCGCGGCCCTGGCCGCCCCGGACCGGGTCCGGCGGATCGTCGAGTTCGGATGGTCCGCGGGCGCTCGGCTCGGACGAGTCCCCCTCGCGCTCCGGCTCGGTGGCACGCCGCCGCTCGGGCGGCTCCTGTCGTACCTTCCGACCAACGATGCGACGGTCCGCCGCCTGTTCCGGGGCATCGGCCTGCGCGAGGCGGTCGACGCTGGCCGGGTCTCGACCGAGGCGATCCGAGCCTACGGGGCGCTCCTGCGTGAAACGGACACGATTCGCAACGAGGTCGAGATCGGAGGCTGCTTCCTGTCACCCGCCCGGCGCGGCGACCCCCGGCTGGTGCTCTCCGAGGCTGATCGCGGCCGCATCTCGGCTCCGGTCCGGTTCGTCTGGGGTGAGGGCGACCCGTTCGGCGGTCCCGAGATCGGCCGCGAGTTCGCGGCCGCCTTCCCGAATGCCACGCTCGAGTTCCTGCCCGGTGTCGGGCACGCACCGTGGATGGACGACGCCGAGGAAGCCGCCCGGGAGGTCCGGGCGTTCCTCCTGGACTGAAGACCGGCCGAGTTGCGAGGTGCCGAGGCGTCCGATGCGTCGACTCTCGGACGGACACGGTCCCGCAGGCGTAGCACTGCGGGCGAATAGACCCCGCCAGCCCGCCCGTCGACGATTCCCACGTGAAACTGTGCACGGTCTGCGGTGTCGTCACCAGCCGCGCTGGTAGTCGCTGATGACCACCGAGCAGCTGATCTACCGGGGGCGGGCCGAGGGGTGGCTGGTGGTCAAGGCGCTGGAGTCAGACGACCTAGCCCTCTCCTGACGCGTCTCGACCTGACCCGCGAAGGTGGGCGAGGACCGCCAGCACGCGACGGTGGTCGTCGGCGGCAGGCTCGAGCTCGAGCTTCGAGAAGATGTTGGCGATGTGGGCCTCAACGGTCTTCCGGGCCATCCCGAGTCGGTCGCCGATCGCCTGGTTCGATCGACCCTCCGCCATCAGCGCCAGGACGGCACGTTCTCGCTCTGTGAGGTCGTCGAGCGGAACGCGCGATCGCCGGCCAACCAGCACCGCAACGACCGCTGGATCGATGACCGAGCCTCCCTTCGCAATCCGTCTGATCGCGTCGGCGAGATCATCGATGTCGGAAACCCGATCCTTGAGCAGGTACCCCACGCCGCCGGCACCATCGGCCAGCAGACGAAGCGCGAACGACGGCTCGACGTGCTGCGACAGCACCAGGATGCCGACTGCTGTTCCATGCTCCGCGCGAATCGCCTGCGCGGCCTCAGCCCTTCATCCGTGTGGGTTGGCGGCATCCGGATGTCCACGATTGCGACGTCCGGATGGTGCTCGCGCGTCGCCTGCAGCAACGCATCGGCGTCACCGACTTGCGCGACCACCTCGAATGCGGCGTCAACGAGGAGCCTTGCGACCCCTTGGCGGACGAGCGCTGAGTCGTCTGCGAGGATGAGCCGGAGCGTCATTCGCGGCCCACCAGCGCCCGGATCGCGGCCCCGGAGATCAGCTCCTTGGGGATGAAGCCCAGGCAGACACCATTGGTCAGACGCCGCCCATAGGCGCGCGCATCGCGGCTCGACGTCAGCACGAACCCGATCGATATTGCGTATGCCGGAAACGCGACGAATGCCGGGACATCGGCAAGTGCATCTGTCGCACTCGACCGTCAAGCACCAGCTGGCGAACGCCCGGTCCAAGGTGGGGGCAAGAACTACGGCAGAGTTGGTGTGGATCCTGGCGCCTCGGTTGCCGGAGCTCGGAGGAACGGCCGAATCAGACGAGCAGCGGTCTCCCGAAGGTGTCGGGCGCGCGACCGCACGGCCTCACGATCGGATCTCGATCCCCGGCCGGGACGTCGGGAGCCGCCCGTGCAGGAAGTCGACGAAGCGCGGGTTGATGAGCTCGGGTGACCGGATGTCCGGCCGATGGCCTCCGGCGACCGCCACGGCGAGGATCGCTCCCGGGATGGTTGCCGCCACCGCCTCGCCAGTCTCCAGCGGTCCGGGAATGGTCGGGCCGTGCGCTCGGAGGCGGGGCGACGGGCGGGGTCGGGACGTCGGGCGGTGTGCAGGACCGGTGGTCGCAGCAGTCTTGGCTACCGGGTCGGAGAAGGCGGCTGCCCACCGGCTCGGCCTGTCGCACTCGACCGTGTAACACCACCTGGCACACGCCCGGTGCAAGGTGGGGGCGACGACCGCTGCGCAGCTCGTTTGGATCCTGGCACCGCGGCTGCCGGAGCTGGGTCACGCCGCGGAGACCGCGGTGCGCTCATTGGTCAGATCGATGCCCTCAGGACTGGGCGATCCCCCGAGCGAAGGTCCTAACCGCTGTCTCGATGCGTGCTCCATCGACGGCCCGATCGGTCATGCTCGCGGTCACGGCAAGGCCGAACAGCATCGCCAACAGCAGCACCGCGACATCACCCGGATCGAGCTCGGGACGGACCCTGCCCAAGCGCTGCTCCTCGCGCAGGTAGACGGTGATCGCGTGTGGCGGGCCGGCGGGGATGCCGCCCGCCGACGTCGCGGCCGATCGGCGCTGGGCAGCGAGCTCAGGATCCGAGAGGACGGCGATCTCGAGGGGGATCACCCGCTCCTGGAGCTCAGCGAGCCGGACGAGGGCGCCGACCAGGTTCTCCTCGACGGTCCGCTGTCCAGCCAGCGCCGGCAAGCCGGTCAGCTCGTCGAGGGCCGCCGCGCTCGGCTCGAGCGCGGCGGCGAAGAAGAGCGACGCCTTGTCAGGGAAGTGCCGGTAGATCGTCCCCTCGGACACGCCTGCGGCGCCCGCGATTGCCCGTGTGGAGGCGTGCGCGTACCCGGTCTCTGCGACGACGGCGAGCGTCGCCTCGATCAGCTTCGCGCGCGTCCGGTCCCCGCGGGGCGTCATCGGCAGCCTCCGGTGTTCAGTCGGTCACGTCGCGCCGGGTGAAGACGATCCCGGCGATGACGAGGCCCACGATGACATAGGTCGCGCCCAGCGCGAGGGCGCTCGAGTACGCCACGGCCGCCGTCCCGCCGTTCGCGATCGCGCCGAGCGTGGTGCCGAGGAGCTGGTCGACCGGAGCGCCGTCCACCATCCGGATGAGCGATTCGACGACCAGCACGTAGCCGACGCCGATCGAGACCGCCACCATAGCGGACCGTGACAGCACGGCGATCACGAGGCCAAGGGCGCCCCAGACGAGCTGCGAGAGGAAGAGGTTGACCCACGCTTCGCCGATCACCGTCGGCACGTCGGTCCCCCATGCCTCGGTCGAGATGCCGCTCGCGCCGACCGCCGGGGCCGCGACCAGGTTGGCGAGCGCGGCCACGGTCACCGCGACGGCGGTGACGCCGACGAGCGCGATCGCCTTGCCGGCGAGCAGCCGCCATCGCCGCGGCTCCCCGGCGACGAGCAGCCGGATGAGGCCACTCGAGTAGTCCTGGGCGGTGAAGAACGCCCATAGCGACAGGGTGACGACGCCGAACATGTTGGAGGCGGCGGACAGTCCGGCCATGAGGCCGCCCGGGGCTTCGAGCTCGGCGCGGGTCGGGAAGGAGACGCCCGGGCTCGGCATGCTCGGGTCCATCTGCCCGACGGCTGAGCCCATCACCGTGTTGACCATGATCGCGAACAGCGCCATGAGGCCGAACCAGACGAGCAGGGTGCGGCGCTGGGCGAGCCGGGTGAACTCGCTTCGGACGACGTGGAGCATCAGGCCACCTTCCCTTCGGCAGCGTCGCGAGCGCCGGCCAGCTCGCCGTCCACGCGGCCGGTCATCTCGAGAAACAGCTCCTCGAGCGAGTCCTGGGCGAAGGCGAGGCGCGACAGCGTGATCCCCGCCGCCGTCGCCGCGCGGTTCAACGCCGCCGTCCGGTCGGCCCCCGCGAGCACGCGGAGGCCGACTTCGGCCGGCACGAGCTCCCAGCCGTCGTCGCGCAGCACGGTCGCGAGCCGCTCCAGGTCTGCGTCGTGCTCGGGCGCGATATCGATGTGGTCCCGCGTCCGCCCGAGCAGCTCGACCATCGTTCCCGCGAACAGGAGCTTGCCGAACCGGATGACCACCAGGTGATCGCAGATGGCCTCCAGCTCGGAGAGCACATGCGAGGACACGATGACCGTGCGGCCGTCGCGGGCGAGCCCCCGTAGCAGCCCCCTGATCTCGACGATGCCCGCTGGGTCGAGGCCATTCGTCGGCTCGTCGAGGATCAGCAGGTCCGGGTCGGTGAGCAGCGCGGCCGCGATCCCGAGCCGCTGCTTCATGCCCAGCGAGAACCGCCGGACGGGCTCCCGGTCCCGCCCGAGGAGTCCGACCTGCGCCAGGACCTCGTCGACGCGAACCATGGGCGTCCCGTGCAGGTGAGCGAGGGAGACGAGGTTGGCACGCGCCGAGAGGCTCGCGACGAAGGCGGGGCTCTCGATCATCGTGCCGACGCCCGACGCGTATCGCTTGGGACTGGTGATTGGGTGGCCGAACACGGTCGCCGACCCGCTCGTCGGGCGGATCAGCCCAAGCAGGACCCGAATCAGGGTGGACTTGCCCGAACCGTTGGGACCAACGAGGCCGATGATGCCGCCGGGCGGCAGCTCGAGGGTCACGGCGTCGAGTGCCGTAATCGGGCCGAACCGCCGGGTGAGGTCGGTGGTGGTGACGACCGCCATCAGTGACTCCGCTATGTGGGTGAGTGCTCACATACATTAGCACGGAATCGAGCGCCCGCGTGGCCCGCGTCACAGGCTCGGCGTGACCTCAGGATGTGGCCCAAGCGGCCAACTTATGCATGGCCGTCGGTCGCCGCCACCCTTGAGGGCATGGCGGCGCGCTGGTCCGATCCAGGTCGACTCTCGGCTCCCCCCCACCGGGTACGTCCGCGCCGTCAACCCTGTCGTTGGTCGATGAGCGGGGTCGAGCTCATCCTGGCGTTCCTCGCCGGCGAGGTGATGGGTGGCGCGCTCGACCGCTTCGTGGGGAAGGTGATCTGCTTATGCGGCGGCCGAGGCCATCGCGGTCGACGGCGACGCCGCAGCCCGCCAAAGTGACAGGCTCGCGACCACCAGCCACACGGCAATGGCGACCGCAGATGGCAGGGTCGCCGCGTCCGGGATGCCGAGCCAGATCGCGAACACGTTGATGCCGAGCAGGGTTGCGGTGACGACGGACAGCCATCGCATGGATCGCGAGCCGAGCACGGCATGCAGCGCGAGGCCGAAGGCCAGGACCCAGGTGGCCTCGATCGCATACATCCCGCTGTTGTACAGGACGTCCCAGAACCGGAAGAGCCCGACGACGGGCTCACCCTGCTCGACCGCGGCCACAAGCCCGGCCTGGGCGGCGATCTCGGTCAGGACGATCGGGACCTCGGCCACGGCCGCCGCGACGCCGACGGTCGCAAGGAGCCGAATATGCCCCGAGGCCGCCGGCACGAGCGTCTCGCGGAGGGCGACCGCGAAGATGATGAACGGGATGACCACCAGGAACTGTGAGATCCCGAGGATGCCAACGATCGGTTGGCCGTAGAAGGTCCGGATGGCGTCCGCATCGATGACGCCGCTGACACGCTGGCCGGCGAGGGCTGTCAGGGATAGGTGGTAGCCAACGATGCCGACCACGGCGATCAACCCTGCCCAACTGCCGATGCGCGGGACGCTGCGCTCCATCACTCTCCTCCAACGCGGAATGAGGACCGGATTCCACCGGTCGCGTTGACTAGAACGTCGTTCTAGTGACTGGAACGCTACTCCAGCGTGTCAAGATATGACCAATGACACAACCGCAGCGTCCGTCGACCCGCGCCGAGGCGATGGCCCGCACCCGGGCCCGGATCGTCGATGCCGCCCGCGAGCTCCTGCCCTCCGGCGCGACCGTGCCCGTCGATGCAATCGCGGAGCGCGCAGGGGTCTCGGTCCAGACGCTGTACAGCCACTTCGGCTCGAAGCGCGGGCTGCTGCTGGCGGTCATCGACTCGGTCCAGCAGGATGCGGGGTTGTACGCCGAGTTCGAGCTCGTCTGGAGCAGCCCCGACGGCGAGACGGCCCTGCGCCGGATGCTGGAGGCGACAATCCGTATCTGGCACGGCGCCTGGGCCATCGTCGAGTTCGCCGAGCGGGCCCGACGCGTCGACCCCGAAATCCAGGGGCACCTCCGAGAGGTCGACGGATACCGGAGGTCGAACCTCGTCTCGATCGCAGAGCAACTCGCGGTTGAGGGGCGACTGCGGGCGGGCCGGGATGTCGCGACGGCCGCCGACCTGGCCTTTGCCCTCTCCCTCCCGGCCGTCTACGAGGAGCTGGGCGTGGTGCGGGGGTGGCCGTTGGCTCGCGTTGTGTCGGCCGTCACCGAGTCGGTCGTTACGGCGCTGATCGATCCGGCGACGGTGCCCGTCCTCGAACCGGCGGCGGATTGGTCGTCCGTCCTGCGAGCGCCGGACATCCTGGCCCGCGGGTAGGGTGCTGCAGGATGCTGGGGCGGGCACGCGCACGCTCGACTCGCGGGTGGTCCGAAAGGCGGGGATACGTCGCCGCCGAGGATCCAAGCGGCGCGAGGCTGCTGGGGCACCAGCTGCGGGCTCGAGCCCAGCTCAACGTCGGCGCAGGTAGATCCTGAGCCGAGGGAGGGGAAGAGCGTCAGTCTGGTCGGGGCGAGAGGGGTAGCCCCGCGACCAACGACCTTCCGATCACGATGCGGCTCGCCGAGCCGCCAGAGCCGTGCGACTGGCTCAAGAGCGCATGACGCGCCGGCCGTCCCACACCGCCCAACGCGCGACAGACCGTGAGGTCAGCGTCGTTGCGGCCGTCCTGGTCGCCGGGTCCGAGAAGGCAGCTGCCCACCGCCTCGGCCTGTCGCACTCGACCGTGAAGCACCACCTGGCGAGGGCCCGGTCCAAGGTGGGGGCGGCGACCACGGCGCAGCTCGTGTGGATCCTCGCGCCGCGGCTGCCGGTGCCCCGGGGTGATGAGTCGACGAGACCAGTAGCCCCTGGCACCGGGCTCGACTCCAGTTGGGCGGGCGAGTTCGATACCGACGGCGGCCGCGTAGCGCCGGCTCAGGTCCGCGCCGCGTTCCTCAGTGCCCTGGTCAGCGCGTCCAGCGCGCGGAAGTAGTCCCGATCGCTGATCGAGTCGCCCGTGTCGGCCTGCACGGAGATCACGATACCCTCCTCCGGCAGGGCGGCGAGCTTGATCACCGAGCAGCAGGTGGTGGCGGAGCTCTCCCCGTAGTGACCGACAGCGGGCACGCCGAATGAACCGGAGAAATCGATCGTCCCGAGCCCATACCATTCGCCCCGGAAGTCGGTCATCTCGCGCAGCGAGGCCTCGGAGATCACGGAACCTCCGTACAGCTCGTAGCCCCACCGGGCCCACGACGCCGGCGTCGTCTCGACCCCCCATCCGTCCGCGGCCAGCGCGTCATCGACCGTGTAGGCGATCCCTTCGAGACCGGGGCGGTCGAGGACACCGGCCCGAAGCGCGTCGGACAGTCGGCGGCCCGCGATATGCTCGATGATGGCGCCGAGGAGGACGTAGTTCGTGCTCGCATAATGAAGCTCGTCGCCCGGCGAGACCCGCGGCTCGGAGAGCGTCTTGAATACGTCCACCGTGGTCGATGCCTGCTCGGCCGGATAGAAGCCGGCTGATTCGTTCAGATCGGGGATGCCGCTGCGCATTCCCAGCACCTGCCGGATCGTGGCCCCATTCGCGTCGAAGAACGCCAGCTCCCGGGGGAGGTAGCGGGAGGCGGGATCGTCCAGGCCCAGGCGACCGTCCTCGGCCAGGCGGAGCAGCTGCGCAGCGACGATCGTTTTGGCTGAGCTATGGGTGGGTCGCCGGGACTCGAGCGTGAGTGGCCCGCCGGCCGAGGACCCGGACGCTCCGGCCCAACTCCCCCGGTCGGCCACGATCACAGCGGCCGTGATCCCGGCGAACGTGCCCGTCTCGACGGTCGCGTCGAGCACGCCCTGCAGCGCTTCCGCCGACGACGCAGTGAGGGATCCGGCCGGAAACGCCGGGAACCCGCCCATCACGTACGGGGGCGGAGTCTCCTGGCGGGGACTCGCGACGCTCGGTGTCGTTGCCGGAGTCGCGGCAGACGTCGGCTGGGCCGACCTGCTGGAGCGTGCGACGCTGGGCACCGGGGAAGGGGCTGTCGAGGTTCCACACGCCGCTGCCAAGAACACCAGGACCGATACGGCTCCGGCCCGGAGCCCCGGTCGGGCCAACCTCATGGCGCGCTCCTCGTGTCCACGGTGCCCGAGGTCGGTCGAATCCCGGCATTCGCTCGGTGCTCCTACCTCTACAGATGCAGTCGCTGCACCAACTGTCCCGCGGCGTGCTGAGACACTTGGGCGGTCAGGAGCATCCGTAGGGCATGGAGCTCGAGCTGGTGACCAACGACGACATCCCGGTGACCGACCTGCTGAATGCCGCGGCGGGCGATATCGCGGCCTTCGCTCGCATCGTCGCGGAGCACCACGATCACATGGCGCGCGTGTGCTTCGTGATCTGCGGAGACCAGGACATGGCCCAGGACGCCGTCCGGCTGCCTGGCC
>JAOUEG010000152.1 GCA_029858845.1 Chloroflexota bacterium
GGCCAGCGGCCGGCCGTCCCGGTCGAGGCCCGTGACACCGAGCAGGCGCAGCATCGCCCGTTCCTGGCCGATCGTGGTGGAGGCCCGGGCGCGTCCGCCCCACGCGCCGGCCAGCGATTCGGCTCGCTGGACGAGCTCGTCGAGTCGGGCGAATGCCGAACCGCCGCTCGTCATTCGACGGAACCGGCCAGGCGAATGCCGGCGAGGAAGGCCCGGAACGCGACGACCGGGTCATCCGACATGAAGCGCACCCCGCGATCCCCGACCCGCTCGGCGCCCGGGAGGATCGCAGCGTGATCCGCGACGACACCGCGCGCGTACTCGACCTCGATCACGATCGGTCGTTCCAGCTCCAGCGTCCGCAGCGGACCGCCGGGAACGTCCCGACCCGATGCGCTCGCCGCCGCCCGCTCGACCGCCCGCTGCGCCCCGGCTCGAACCCGCTCGCACGCCACGCTCGGATGGACCGACGACGCACTGTTGGTGCCATCCGCGGTCTTCACCACGACCCGCTCGGCCCACGGCAGCCAGCCGGCCACCTCCTCGGCAAGGGCATCGTCCCCGGCGACCAGGCCGACGGGGATCCCCCATGCACCGAGCACCAGCGCATTCAGGCCGTACTCGCCGGTCGGTCGGCCGGCCAGGCGGGTCTCGACCGGGGCGCTGCTGTAGGTGTGCGCGATCGTCCCGGTCGGGTGGCCGGCTCTCGCGTGGTAGCCGACGAACAGGGCGACGTCGAAGCTCGGACCTCCGTCCGGCCCCGGCATCGCCCCCGCGACCATCGACCATGCCTTCTGGCCCTGCAGGACGCGAGCCGCCGGATGGAGATCGGCCGGCAGGAGGTTGTACATGTTCCAGTGGCTGTCGTTGACCAGGATGTCCGTCGCCCCGCCGTCGAGGGCACCCTCGATGGCCCCGTTCGTCTCCCCCACCATGAGGGCGACGGAGGCCCCGTAGCGGACGTCCTTGGGATCGGTCGGACGCGGGTGACTGACCCCGCCGATCCCCTCCATGTCCACGCTGATGTAGACCCTCACGATGCGTCCTGCCCTGTCACGATGCGTCCTCGCGTGGTCCGGAGCGCGCCGGGTGCCCGATCCAGACGTGGCCGTCGGCGAACGACTCCGCCTTCCAGATGGGCGCCCGGGCCTTCGTCTCGTCGATGGCATAGCGGGCTGCCTCGAACGCCGCGTCACGATGGGCCGCCACAGCCACGACCGCGATCGATGCCTCGCCGAGCGGCACGATGCCGGATCGGTGGACGATGGCCAGCCGCTCGACGCCGAACCGCGCTGCGATCTCATCGGCGATCGCATCGAGGACGGCCACGGCCATCGGCTCATGCGCCTCGTATTCGAGCGCCTCCACGGCTCGACCAGCATGGCGGGCGGCCTCCGCCTCCTGACCGGGAGCGGGCGTGCCCGGGGTGATGCGGGTCCGGCCCAGGAACCCGACCACCGCCCCGTCCCCCGGCGTGGCCAGTCGATCCGTGAGCTCGGCCAGGATCCCCGAATCGAATGGTGCCTCGCGGATCTCGACGACACGCCGCCGCTCGGGTCCATCGCCGGCACCGCCAGAAACGGGTGGGATCATCGCCACCTCATCGCCGTCGGCAAGGACCGTCGAGGCGTCGGCGTAGGCGGCGTTGCGCGCGAACCGGACGGAGTCGCGTCCGGGCGCGATCGCCGGATGGAGCGCCACCAGTGCGTCCCAGGCAGCGGCGATATCGGAGCCGTCGGGGAGGTCGAGCGCCACCTCGCGCGTGCCCGCAAGCTCGCGCTGGATGGCGAACAACCGGATCCGGATGCGCATGGCGATCAGACCCCCTCGCCGCCGCCCCGCCAGGCAGCCAGCAGCAGGCCGTCGCCCAGCGGAAGGATGGTGGCCGTGAACCGACCGTCGCTCATGACCCGCTCGCAGAACGCTCGCAGGGCGACCGTGACGCGGTCCCCGTCGGCGGCCGGTCGCGAACCGGAGACACGACCGCTCCACAGGACATTGTCCGCCACGACGAGGGCGCCGCGGGCGAGGCGCCCGCCGGCGGTCAATTCGTCCAGGTAGGCGCCGTATTCGTCCTTGAGCGCATCGATGAACGCCAGGTCGAAGGGTCCGGCGAGGGCAGGGTCCGCGGCCGCAAAAGCCGTGAGCGCCGGCGCCGAGACCTGGGTGATCCGCCCATCCGCGATCCCCGCCTCCCGCCACCAGCGGCGGGCGGCTGCGGTGCGTTCCGTGTCCGGATCGACGGTGACGATCGTCCCGTCGGCAGGCTGGCCGAGGGCCATCCACAGCGTCGAGTAGCCGTAGGCGGTCCCCACTTCGACGATCCGTCGCCGGTCGGCGGCCAACGCGCTGAGGACGCGGCCCGTGTGGCGGTCGACGATCGGGATGCCGGCGGGAGCGGCGGCGGCTTCGATCGCCCCCAGAGCAGGGTCGATCGCGGCGGAGGCGGACTCGATCCAGTCGAGATCGATCGCATCCGGCAGCCACGCGCGGTCCGCCTTCATACGAGCAGTCCCGCGCCGAAGTAGAGACCGGCCGCCAGGATGGTCCCGGCCGCGATCGTCCCGACGTTGATGTAGAGCAGGCCCGTGGCGGACTCCATCGAACGCGTCTGCGCGGTCTTGACGGCAGCCACCGAGACGACGAGCGGGAAGATCAGGCCGACGATGAGGCGCAGCCAGACGAACAGCGCCCACTCGCCGGTCAGCGCGCTGAACGGCGCGCCGCCGGCCGGGCCGGCGGACGTCATCGCCCACACGACGAACAGGACCACCTGCGTGGCGACGACGACGACGAGGACCCGCGACAGCAGGATGAGGGGCGCCTCCGGCAGCTTGGGCGTGACCAGGTACCAGTGGCCGAGGATCATCGCCGCGAAGACCCCGCCGGTGGCCGCGCTGACCGCGGCCAGTTCGACCAGCAGGGCAGCCGTACCCAGCGATCCCCCACCCCAGGCGAATGACCCGAAGATGAGCGTCAGCGCCCCAGTCGCCACCGCCGCGAGTTCGATCAATCGCGCCCAGGACGGTCGCACCCGGCCCACGACGAGAGCGACGGTCGCGAAGGCCACGAAGCCGATCAGCGCAGCACGGCGAGGGTCGTCCCAGGCAGCATCGAGCGTGACCGGCGAATCGCCGAGCGTGGATGGCAGGGCGCCGTCGCTGAGCCAGGCCAGGAGCCCGAACGCGATGGCACACGCGGTCGTGAAGGCCAGGAAGCCGCGGGTGGCGCCGGTCCGGCGACGAAGCAGGATGACGGCCGCGTAGGACCCCAGCGCCAGCCCGGTCAGCACGGTCCAGTTGATGAAGGCAAGGTTCTGGGCGATCTGCGTGGCTGGCACGTCGCGAGTGTAGCCCTGCGACTAGCATCTACGGGACTGGAGGTGCTGCATGGGCGTACCGAGCGACGCGACCATCACCTGGTATGGACACGCCTGCGTGGAGATCCGGCTCGATGACGGGCGGACGGTCCTCATCGACCCGTGGTTCGGGAACCCGTCGAGTCCCAAGTCCGCGGACGAGGTGACGGCCTGCGACCTGCTCCTCGTCACGCACGGACACGGCGATCACCTCGGCGATGCCGTAGCGCTCGCCGCCCGCCTCCGGCCTGCCTGGCCGGGGATCCACGACATGTGCCTGTGGATCGCCCGCCAGCTGCCCGGCGGATCGGAACAGGTCATCGGCATGAACAAGGGCGGGACGGTGGAGGCCGCCGGCATGCGGGTCACCATGACGCACGCGGATCACTCCGCGGGCGACTGGAATGCGGGCGGCGAGACGACCCTCTACCTCGGCGAGGCCGCGGGATTCGTCGTGGAACTGCCCTCCGGCTACCGGATCTACCACGCCGGCGACACGGCGGTGTTCGGCGACATGGCCCTGATCCGCGACCTCCATCATCCGGACCTGGCCATGCTGCCGATCGGCGGGCACTACACCATGGATCCTGTCGGCGCCGCCCTGGCGGTGGAGCTGCTCGGCGTGCGTGACGTCATGCCCATCCATTACGGGACGTTCCCGATCCTCGCCGGCACG
This sequence comes from Chloroflexota bacterium, assembly GCA_029858845.1. Taxonomy (GTDB): domain Bacteria; phylum Chloroflexota; class Limnocylindria; order Limnocylindrales; family CSP1-4; genus SPCO01. The sequence continues at coordinate 4,035 of JAOUEG010000152.1, forward strand.
CCGGATCAGCTGCGGGACGCCCTCGTCGATCGGGGCCTGGTCGACGTCACCGTCCACGACCCGGCGCCGGGCGGATCGATCGCGAGGGCGTCCGGCTGATCCACGCGGGAACGGACTGCCCGGCGTCCGGTCAGGGCTCGATCGTCAAAGGCGGCCCGAAGTAGACCTCGTCGATCCACGTCGTGATCGCCGAGCGCCCCAGACCGAATTCGATGACGGCATCGGCGTCGGAGATCGGGGCGGTGAAGACGAAGCTCGACGTGGACCACGCTCGATTCGCGGCGGCGACACGGGTCAGATAGGTATCGCCCGCCTGCGATGAGACCTGCACCCGGATGTCGCGTGGCGCGCCCGAGCGCAGCGATACCCGGATCGCGTACCGGGCCCCGGCCTCGAGCCGCATCCCGGACTGCCGCAGGACGATCCCGGCATAGGCCGGGCTCTGTGCCTGGATCTCCACCCTTGCCGCCAGGGCTCCCGCGGCAACCGACTCCGTTTCGGCATCGAGCGTGGCGCGCGCCCCGGCCGCAAGTCGCAGCGACCAGGGAGGCCCGACACCCTCCTCGAACCCGCCGTTGACGACCTGGGACGGCCCGACAGGGGCGATGCTCGGCGATGACGGCGATGGTTCGATCGACGGCGTCGGGGACGGTCCAGCGGACGGCGCGCCCGATGGCGTGACCGATGGCGGCGCCACGCTCGGGGACGGGGACGATGCCCCGGATCGCAGGCGTATCAGCTCGTCCTGCAGTGCAGGAAGCTCGGCCAGCTGCTCGACGAGTTGCTGCGCACCCAGACGGAACGCGGGCGCATTCGTGATCGACGCCCGCAACGTCCTGTTCGCGATCTCCCGCAGCGACTCGTACAGGACGCCCAGGCGCTCCGCCAGATCCGCCGCTGATGGACCCGGTGCGAGGGCGGACAGTGCATCGCTCCCGAACCGGGCCGAACCATTCAGCTCGCGGATCACGGTCGAGACATCTGCCGTCCGGAACGGCGTGTGGTCGAGCTCCAGCGCGAGCCGCTCCCCGGAACGATCGAGTTGCTGGTTGACGACGATGAGGAGATCGGCCACGGCGACATCGATCAGGGGCGTGGCCCGCGGGGACGGCGCGGTCGTTCCGGTCGGCGCCGGAGAGC
>JAOUEG010000006.1 GCA_029858845.1 Chloroflexota bacterium
TGGTGGGGACGTTCGTCGGCGCGCAGGAGGGACCCCGGATCCTGTTGATCGGCCACATGGACACGGTCTTCGAACCGGGGACGGCTGCCGATCGCCCATTCCGCATCGATGACGGCGTCGCCTACGGTCCGGGTGTGACGGACATGAAGTCCGGCCTGCTGGCGGGGCTGTACGCGGTCAAGTCGATCGCCGCGGAGCTGGACGGCCTGCCCTTCCAGCGGCTGGTCTTCATCGCCAACCCCGACGAAGAGGTGGGCTCGCCGAGTTCGAGCGCCCACATCCGGGAGTTGGCTGCCGACGTGGACGCCTGCCTCGTCCTCGAATGCGCTCGTGCGAATGGCGACATCGTCAGTGCCAGGAAGGGCATCATGGATACCCGCCTGACGGTGCATGGCCGCGCTGCGCACGCGGGCGTCGAGCCGGAGAAGGGCAGGAGTGCCATCCGCGAGGCCGCCCGCGTCGTGCGTGACCTCCACGCGCTGAACGGTCGATGGCCCGGGGTCAGCGTCAACGTCGGCGTCATCCGAGGTGGAACGCGACCCAACGTGGTCGCCGAGCGGTGCGATCTGGAGGTGGACGTCCGGTCCGTCACGGCCGAGGGCCTGATCGCGGTCGAGGCGGCGATCCGCGACGTCATCGCCGCCACGGAGCTCCCGGACACGACGGTCGAAGCCAGCGTGGCGATCGCCTGGCAGCCGATGGAGAAGTCGGTGCGCGGCGGCCACCTCGTGGAGCTGGCCCAGTCCGTGGCACGCGACCTTGGATTCGAGGTCGACGACACCTCGACGGGCGGTGCGTCGGATGCCAACACGACCGCCGCGCTGGGCGTGCCCTCCCTCGACGGGCTTGGTCCGATCGGCGGCAGTGACCATGCTCCGGGCGAGTACCTCGAGGTCGATTCGATCGTTCCTCGGACCTCGATGCTGGCTGGTCTCCTGATCGCCATCGCGCGCGATCCGGAGGTGCTGGCCTGGCGGTCGGACGATCCGCGCTTCGCGGTGGCCCGGTCCGGATGACCGGGGAGCGCCGGCGCATCTCCTCGGGTGGGCCCTGGGAAGCGTTGGCCGGCTACAGTCGCGCCGTCGTGGTCGGGGCCGACTGCTGGGTGGCCGGAACGACGGACGCCGGTCCGGACGGCAGGTCGCGGCACCCCGGAGACGCCGCCGGCCAGGCCCGTGCCGCCCTTGCGGTGATCGATCAGGCGCTCGTCGCCGGAGGCTTCGGCCTGGCGGATGTCGTCCGTACGAGGATCTACGTCTCCGACATGGCACAGGCCGATGCCGTGCTGGCCGTCCACCGCGAGGTGTTCGGCGATATCCGGCCGGCGGCGACACTGGTCGCCGTCCAGGCGCTCATCGATCCCAGCCTCCTGGTCGAGATCGAGGCCGAGGCCCGCCGCGGCTGAGGGTATGGACGCATGACGGACCGGGACATCGCCGTATCGCTGCGGGCGATGCTCGACCCTGCCATCGTCCCAAGCTACGTCTTGAGCGCGGCCCGGATAGCCCGGCGTGCCGTGCGCGGCCCGCATCGGTTCTCGGGCGATGCCCGGGCCATCGCCCGGGCCTGCGTCGAGAGTGCCTGGGACCGTGATCATTTCGATGCATCCGGTGGCCATTTCCGTCAGTTCTGGACGCGCGACACCGGCTTCTCCGCCGAGCCGCTCGTCCGGACCGGGTTCGGCGATCGTCTGAAAGCATCCCTTGCGTGGGCCCTGGACTCCTGGGCTCCGGCCGGACGGGTCACCACCACCATCTTCCCGGGTCGGCGCCCACGGGACGTGTTCACGTTCGGCGTCGATTCGCTGCCCCTCCTGCTGCATGCTCTGCGAGCGTGCGGAGCCGGCGATCTCGTAGCCAGGCATGCGGCCTGGCTGGAGCCCGAGGCCCATCGCTATGTCCGCACCGTCGTCGATCCGGAGACCGGCCTCGTTCGAGCGGATCGGCGCTTCTCCAGCCATCGCGATACGGTCGTGACCTCCTGCAACGGCTACGCCAATGCGATGGTGGTCGTGATGGACCAGGTCCTGCGCGATACGCGCTGGTTCCCGTCTCCGGTGGCGGACGGCATGCAGGATCGGTTCCTGGCGGCCTTCTGGAAGGCCGGGCATTTCGTGGACACGCCGGCAGGTGATGAGGTCACGGGCGACGCCACGGTCTTCCCCTTCTGGTTGGGTGTCGTGCCGGACCGGCTGGGGCTGGCCACGGCACTCGGCGCCGCTCGCCGCGTCGGACTCGCCTCGCCGCTGCCGCTTCGCTACGTGTCTCGCTACGACCCGCGTTCGGAGGACCCGATCCAGCGCTGGTTCGTTCCCGACTACCAGGGCACGGCGATCTGGACCTCGCTCGGCGCGATCTACCTCCAGCTCCTCGATCGCGTCGACCCCTTGGCCGTTCAGGAGCCGCTCGCGGCCTATGCCGCCCTCGTCGAACGCGCGGGCACCGTCTGGGAGGTGCTCGACGACGAGTTGCGGCCATACTCGGGTCGCCTCGGCATCTTCCGCGCCGACGAGGCGATGCTCTGGGCGGCGATCCTCCTCGATCTCCTGGAGCGGCGCGCCTAGATAAACGCCGACTCGATGCCGGCGGCCCTCGCAATGGTGACGATCGCGACGGCCGCGACCAGCCCGAGCAGCAGGTTGCGGCGCCACGCCACGATCGCCATGCAGACGATCACCGCGATCCACTCGACCCCGACGTGGAGCACGGGATCGCCGGCGTCGTTCGTGGCGACCATGACATCGACGGCCGCCAGGGCGGCGAGCACCGCGGGTCCGACCAGTTGCAGGTAGTCGGTGGCTGCCCGGGGCAGACGGTCCATCCTCGGGATCAGCAACCCGAGGGCCCGGGACGGGTACGTCACCGCGAACATCAGGATCGCGAGCAGGACCAGGCCGGCGGTCATCGTCCTTCGCCGTCACTCGGCCCCGGCGGATCTTCGTGCCGGTCCGCCGGGGATGTCTCTGTCGGCTGCGGTACGTCGCGCTCGAATGGCGTCCCGGGCAGGGCATACCGCCCTGCCGATGCCGTCGTTCCGAGTGGTGCCGTCTCGTGCGCGCTGGCGGCCGGCACCAGCAGGCCGATCCCCGGCCCCAGGAGGCCCCCGGCGATGATGCCCACCGCAGGGTTCGCCAGCAGCGCCACGACCACGCCGATGCCCGCCCCGGCGATCGCGGCGACGAGCTCACGTCGCCCCGTGATGAGGCCCACCGCCAGGCCGATCATGGCGGCCGGGAAGATGATGTCGATCCCGAACCGGGCCGGGTCGGGGATCCGGCCCCCAAGGAGCACGCCGGCCAGGGTCGCGAGGTTCCAGGGGATGAACGTGGAGCCGATGGCGCCGATCCAGTAGCCTCGTTCGTCCCCACGCCCGATGCGCCGGAAATGCCCGATCGAGAGCGCGAACGCCTCGTCCGTCAACACGTGCGCCATCCCGGCCCGCCGGGTCGTCGGCAGATCGCGCAGCCACGGCCCAAGGGCCGCCGAGTAGAGGAGATGGCGCGCGTTGAGCAGTGCCGTGAGCAGCACGATACCGGGCCAGGCGAGGCCGCTGGCGACGTAGCCGACGGCCGCGAACTGGGCCGAGCCGGCGAAGGCGATCGTGCTCATCGCCATCGCCTCGACCGGCGAGAAGCCGGCATCCCGGGCGGAGAGGCCGTACACGAACCCGAAGCCGGCGACGGAGACTGCGATCCCGAGCGCATCCGTGGCGAGGCGGCGACGACTCGCCCGGAGATCCTCCTGGCCGCGGGCGCCGGGCTCGCTCAGCGCAGGAACGTCTTGGCGCAGGTGCCGTCACACACGACGAAGACGGCGTGCTTCTCGGCAGCGTAGCCGGCGGCGTGCAGGAGCCCGGCGCATCCCCTGGTCGGGCACTTCCAGACCCACCAGCGCTCGTTGGCGTCGAGCGGCGTGGCATCGACGGCCAGCGTGTCGGCCAGGTTCTCGCGCTCGCCGACCAGACGCGCGATGGTCGCCGCGCGATCGGCCTCGGCCTCGCTCGAGTACGGGTAGTTCTGGCTGACGTTCGAGGTCACGGGCTCCTCCGCTGGCTCGCGCTCGGGCGACGACACGGCCGATGGCAGCGACGTCGATCCGCGATCTGCCGACGGCCGGGCGAGTATCGCATACGGCCGCCTCACCAGACGGCCGGAAGCCCCTCGCTGCGTGGGTCGGTCGCCGCGGCGAGCGACCCCTCCGGTGCCGCAGGCCCCCCGTCGATGAGTTCGATGGCGTGCTCGTGGCCGAGGTTCGAGTCGAACGGCGCGGTGGGCACGAGCCGGTGACCGCGAGCCGCCAGCGCCTCCGCGATGCCCGGCAGGTGACGTGGTTCGAGGTGGACGTCCGTGGGCGGGCGGAAGTGATCGGCCGGTTCGACGTACCAGCGCGGGGCGGCCACGGCGGTTCGAACGTCCACGCCACCATCCACCACGGCCGACACGAACTGAGCGTGGATCTGCGGCTGGGCGTCGCCGCCCATCGATCCGACGATGATCCAGGGGCGCTGTCCGCGACCGTCGCCCGCGTCCCGCAGCAGCATCCCGGGCAACAGGGTGTGGAGCGTGCGCTTGCCCGGCTCGAGGACGTTGGGATGCGCGGGATCGAGGCTGAAATAGGCCCCGCGATCCTGGTAGTGGATCCCGGTCGCCGGATCCACGACGCCCGATCCGATCCCGAGGTAGTTCGACTCGATCAGGCTGACGGCATTGCCGTCGGCATCGACCGTCGCGAGGTACACGGTTCCTCCGCCCGGGGGGTTGCTGGCGGGCGGCGGATCCGCAGCGCGCCGCCGATCGATCGTGCCGGCGAGGTCGGCCAATCGCACCGGGTCCAGCAGCATCTTCACGGGCACGTCGCGGAGGGCGGGGTCCGTGATGTACCGGTCGCGGTCGGCCATGGCAAGCTTGGCCGACTCGAGGCCGAGATGCACCCAGTCCGGGTCGGTCACGCCGTTTGGCCCGAATCCGCTCGGTCGCGGCGGCTCGAACCCGCTCAGGATGCCGAGCATCTCGAGGGCGACCACGCCGGAACTGTTGGGTGGATGGGTCGTGACACGCACCCCGTGGTAGTCGATGGCGATCGGGCGGCCCCAGGTTGAACGATGGACTGCCAGGTCGTCTGCCGAGACGGCCGAGCCCACGGCGGCCAGGCCCGAGGCCTGCTGCTCCGCGAGGTCGCCGTCGTAGAACGCATCGAAGCCGTCTCGCGCCAACAGCCCGAGCGTCGCCGCGAGCGCAGGCAGGCGCACGCGCTCGCCCGGTCGCCAGGCACGGCCGTGCGGCCTCAGGACGCTGAAGAAGCCGGCGTCAGGCCCGAGCGCGTCGCGGACGAACGGGATCGCCGATTCGACCGCCGCGATGAAGCCGGGCCAGGCGGGAAATCCGGTCGCTGCAAGCTCGATCGCCGGGCCAAGGATCTGGCCGCGCGAGAGCCGGCCGTGACGCCGATGCGCGTCGCCCCATGAACGGACCGCTCCCGGGACCGTGATGGTCAGCGGGCCACGCTTCGGCATCGTCGCCAAGCCGCGCGCGCGGAGGTCGTCGGCGCCCAGCCCCCGAGCGGATCGCCCCGACCCATTCAGGGCATGCTGCGTGCCTGACGCCTCATCCCAGATCAGCCAGAACGCGTCACCGCCGATCCCGCACCCGTTCGGCATGACCACCGCCAGGGCCGCATTCGTGGCGATCGCGGCGTCCACCGCGGATCCACCCAACCGCAGGACGTGAAGACCCGCGGCCGTCGCCAGGTGGTGCGGTGCGACCACCGCGCCGTGGGTTCCGCGAGCGAGCGGGACGAGCGTCCCCGGCGCCGTCTCAAGCTCGCCGCTGCCGCCGTCCGACGCTGCCTTGAACGCCCCTCCCATCAAGGGCCGCCCCCCGCCGACGGGAGCTCAGGCGGGCCCGCGGCGCCCACCTCGTCCTCATCGCGCCGGAGTCGCGCCAGGGGAACCAGGGCGACGCCCAGCAGGATCGCGGTCGCGATCAACATGCCGTCGATGCCGCCAGAATCGGCAGCGACGCCGCCGATCAGCGATCCGGCGATCTGGCCGATGGCCAGGAACACCGAATACAGGCCCATGATGGCGCCACGATCCCTCGGGAACCGCTCGGAGATATCGGCGAGCAGGCCGAGCGCCGCCGGTGTCGCCCCGGCCAGCACGAAGAGACCGAGGGCTGCGGCCAGCGCGGCCACGATCGGGACCGGAAGCACGCCGGCGGCGTGATTGATCGCCAACCCGGCGCCGACGGCGAGGGCGCCCCCGAGGATCCCGTAGAACATGATCGTCGTTCGGCGCATGTTGCGGAATCTGTTGCCCCAGTAGATGAGGCCCGCCCCGAAGATGATCCCGATGACGACGGCCGCCGCCGAGATCTGGAGCGCGCTGAAGCCGCGCATCAGCGCCTGATCCGGGAAGTCCGGGTTGGCCTGGGCGAACTGGAAGATGGACTGGCTGAACCAGAGTCCGATCGAGGCATTGACGGCGATCCACGTGGGCGCGAGCAGCCAGACATGGGCACTCCGCAGGAGCGTGCCGTAGCGCGACAGCCCTGCGTGCGTCGTGTTGCGGCTGGCAGCCTCGCCTTCCGGATCGCGCACGATCCAGAAGATGAGGAACGAGGCTCCGTACACGAGGGCGTTGAGCAGGAATGCGACTGGCCCGAAGGCGGCGAACAGGAGCGGCGCGGCGGCGAACCCGGCGCCGAGGCCGAGGAGGGTCGCTCCCTCGAACCGGGCGGACGTCCGGCCGCGGAGGGCGGCGTTCCCTGCCGTCGCGATCGCGATGAAGCCGAGGATGGACGGCACGCTGGCGGCCGTGGACGCCCCCTCGAGCAGTCGGGTGATCCCGAGCACGAACAGGCTCCCGATGATGGGTGCCACGAGCACGCCCAGCGGGCCCGACAGGCCCAGGTCGGCGGTGAACGCCGTCAGGGTCACCGCGACGGCACCGAAGACCGGGCCGTACAGCATCACGCGGTGGTGACCGCGGCGGTCGGACAGGATCCCGAAATACGGCGAGAGGACCAGCTCGGCCACATAGAAGGTGGCGCTGAACAGGCCGACGACCAGCGGGCTGACTCGTTCTCCGCCATAGGACGGAAGCACCGCCAGGTACGCGCCCAGCATGGCTCCCGTGAGCCCGGTGCTGAAGCGCAGCGTGAACGTGCCCACCAGCACGGCCTGCAGCGATCGGTCCATCCGGGCGAAGGGTAGCGGCTCCGCTCGCGAGCCGACGACCCGACTCGGCGGCGCGCAGCGGGCCGGGTCGTCGCAACCTGGCTGGACCCGACCCGTATCATGCCCGCAACGTCGCGCCCGCCGGGCGGACCATGGAGGAGCGTTCCTTGAGCCGTGTCGCGATCTTCACCGATTCTGCCTCGGACCTGGACGCGGGCGAAGCGGCGGCCATCGGCATCCACGTCGTACCGCTGCTGGTGAACTTCGGGAGCGAATCCTTCAAAGCAGGCATCGACCTCTCGACGACGCAGTTCTGGGAGCGGATGACCGCGCCGGACGCGCCGTTCCCGACGACCGCGGCATCGTCGCCGGGCGAGTTCAAGGAAGCCTACGAGGCCGCCTTCGCCGCCGGCGCGGACGCGATCGTCTCGATCCACGTGGCGGGCACGCTGTCCGGGACTATCAAGAGCGCGCAGATCGCCCGCGACATGCTGCCGGATCGCGAGATCCACATCATCGACTCGATGGCCGTTTCCATGGCGGAGGGGCTGATGTGTCGCATGGCGGTGGAGATGGCCGAGGCCGACCACTCCGCGGCGTCGATCGCCGAGTCGCTCGAGGCGCGGGTGACGGACATCAGGATCTTCGTCGTGCTGGAGACGCTCGAATACCTGAAGAAGGGTGGAAGGATCAGCGGCGCCCAGGCGGCGATCGGATCGCTCCTGTCGGTCAAGCCGATCATCACGGTCGTCGATGGCGTGGTGGAGACCGCGGATCGCGTGCGGACCCGGTCCAAGGCCCGTGAGCGATTGTTGCAGCTCATCACCGAGCGCCCGATCGAACGGCTGTCGATCCTGCACACGCAGGCGCCCGATGTCGATGACTTTCGCGCGGAGGTCCTGCGCCGCGTGCCCGACCTCGACCCGGCCTCCGTCACGGTCGAACTCGTCGGTGCCTCCGTCGGACCGCACATAGGCCCGGGATGCGTCGGGGCAGCGATCCTGTACCGCCCCGGCGCCGCCTGAGCGTCCGCCCGCCCGGTTGCGCCAAGGTTGCGACAACCTTGCCGTCCGGTACCATCGAGCAGGCCCGACTGGCTGGTCCCCGGCTATACTCAGGGTCGCAGATGAGACGCGCAGCGATGGCTCGGCGGCTTGCCGCCATGGCAGCGATGCGCCCCGTGGGGTCGTCCGGGAGACGGCCCAGGCCGACATGGCGGCCCACGACGGTCGCCGTACCCGGAGGACGCTTCTTCCATGACCACCGAACACGCCGCTGCCCAGATCAACGCCTGGGAAGTGGCGCAACGGCAGTTCGATCTTGCCGCGGAGCGCCTGAAGCTTGACGAGGGGATGCGCCTGGTGCTGCGTGAGCCGCGCCGCGAGTTCACGGTGCACTTCCCGGTCCATATGGACGATGGCTCCGTCCAGGTCTTCACCGGCTACCGCGTCCAGCACAACCTGGGCCGCGGACCGGCCAAGGGTGGCATCCGCTACCACCAGGACGTCTCCCTCGACGAGGTCAAGGCCCTCGCGATGTGGATGACCTGGAAGTGCGCCGTCGTCGGCATCCCGTACGGTGGCGGCAAAGGCGGCGTCATCGTCGATCCCAAGAAGCTCAGCCAGAAGGAGCTGGAGGGGTTGACCCGCCGGTTCTTCACGGAGATCGAGATCCTGGTCGGTCCGGAGAAGGACATCCCGGCCCCGGACGTGAATACGAACGCCCAGATCATGGCCTGGATGATGGACACCTTCTCCATGCATGCCGGCTACACGGTCCCGGGTGTCGTGACGGGCAAGCCCATCAGCCTCGGTGGCTCCGAGGGTCGCAACGAAGCGACCGCCCGAGGGACCGTGTTCTGCGTCATCGAGGCGGCTCACCACCTCGGCATCGAGATCCCCAAGGCGCGCGTCGCGATCCAGGGCTTCGGCAACGCCGGGGCCATCGCCGCGCGCCTCATCGCCGAGGAGGGCGCCACGGTCGTCGCGGTGTCCGATTCCAGCGGCGGCATCCACGCCCCCGACGGCCTCGAGGTCGCCCGGGTCGTCGCCTGGAAGCAGGAACACGGCACCGTACAGGGATTCCCGGGCGCCGCGGACATCACCAATGCCGAGCTGCTCGAGGTCGATTGCGACATCCTCATCCCGGCAGCACTGGAGAACCAGATCACGGCCGCCAACGCGGGCAACGTCAAGGCCCGACTCGTCGCCGAGGCGGCGAACGGACCGACCACGCCCGAGGCGGATGAGATCCTCCACCGCAATGGCACGTTCATGATCCCGGACATCCTGTGCAACGCCGGCGGCGTCACCGTCAGCTACTTTGAATGGGTCCAGGACCTCAACCGCGACCACTGGACCGAGGAGACCGTCAACGACAAGCTTCGGGTCATCATGGTCAAGGCCTTCGGCGAGACGCTTGAGATGGCCCACCGCGAACAAGTCGACATGCGGACGGCGGCCTACCTCCTCGCCGTCAAGCGCGTCGCCGACGCGATGGAGCTCCGCGGCCTCTACCCATAACCTGCATCAAGGCTGCACCGACCGAGACCCCGGCCCTGGCCGGGGTCTCGGCTCGTACGCGGCGACCAGCGGGCGCGTAGGCTGAGCCGATGGCCCGACTGATCGATCCCGGGGATTCGCTGCTGGTCATCGTGGACGCCCAGCCGGGCTTCTACGGCGATACCCTGGCCGCTGCGTCCGGACCGATGCGCGGCCCCCTCGACAGGATCGCCTGGCTGGCAGCCACGGCCCGGGCGTTCGGGATCCCGGCGCTCGCTACCGAGGAGGACCCGGCGCGAAACGGGAGGACTGCCGCGCGGATCCTCTCAGCGCTCCCCGGCGGGTCCCCGGTCCTCGTGAAGTCGGTGTTCGGCGCCGCCGATCAGCCCGATATCCTCGCCGCCATCGATGCAACGGAGCGCCGGACGGCGATCCTCGTCGGGCTCGAGACCGATGTCTGTGTCGCCCACACGGCGCTCGGGTTGCTGGATCGAGGGTTCCGGGTCGCGGTCGTCGCCGACGCGACGTTCGCGCCCAGCCCGATGCACGACGCCGGCCTACGCCGCGTGGCGGCGCTCGGCGCCGAGGTCGTTCATGCGAAGGGGATCTACTACGAGTGGGTGCGGACGCTCGAGGCAGCTCGTGCCTTCGAGCGAGAGCACCCGGATCTCGCCGAGCCGCCCGGTTTCAGCCTCTGATCCCGGCAGTACCCGACCCGCCGATGTCGCGCCACATCGCCGTGATCGGCGCCGGATCCCTGATCGCCGTGAAGGCGCCGATGGGTACGAACCCGGCCCGCATGTAGCGGTGGTCATTGCCGGGGTTGGTGGATTCGAGATAGGCAGGGATCCGACGGAGGTCCCAGTCGAGAAGGTCGGCGGCCAGGAGGTCCTGGCCTATGCCCCGGCCACGATGGTCCGGATGGGTCGCGAGCAGGCTTAGGTAGGCGTGCTCCGCGGGAACGGAGCTACGGCTCGCCTCGAACCGATCGTAGAGCTCATGCATCGCGACGACCGCGGCGGGATCAAGGGCCTCGTCGAGGTACCGTTCGAGTTCGCGGCGACCGGCAGCACCCAGTTCGTCTGCACCAGGTGGGAGCCAGACCGATACCGCCGCCCCGCCGTCGGCCAGGAAGACGGTGCCGTGCGCCGCCGCTCCCTCGACGAACAGCCGCCAGTACGATTCGTGGTGATCCGTCTGCCCGTCCGGTCGAGCGAGGGCGACCGCCCAGACCGGGTCCGTGGCGAATGCCCGCGCGATCGTCCTGCTGACGGCCTCGAGATCAGCCTGCTTCGCGATGATCCGTTCCATGGGTTCCCCTCCGCACGCGTGGACCGACGGTGCGTCCCGGCGATCATCGCCGGTCGGGCCGTGGCCGGGTGCTACCATCGCGAACATGCTCGACCACGAAGAGAAGTTCCTGTTCAAGGAGGAGATCCTCCACCTCTCGAACGCCGTGGCGGAGCCCGGCATCCTCGACAACGTCGAGGACCTGCTGACCGACGTGATCACCAGCCCCCGCTTCGATTCGGAGGTCTTCACGCTGGAGCGCAGCCTCCAGGTCATGCTCGGCCCTCGCGCCGGGACGACGCTGGTGGGCCTGCTCACGGTCGCCCCCGAGGTCTTCGACGAGGTTGCCGAGGTCCGTATCCCATCGGAGGTCCACGAGCGCCTCGTGGCTTGGCGCGCCCGGTTCGGCTTGGCGATCGACAACGCCCTCAACTTCCTCAACAACCCGGATGGGATCCAGGGCCACAACTTCGCCACGCAGGTCGCGCACGTCGAGGAACGTCGCGTCCTCCAGGGACGCCTGACGCTCGTTCGCTACAACAACGAGCCGCAGTTCTTCGTGGCAGATGCCAGTGTCTTTCTCGGCCTCGTGACGGACATCCTCGAGCGGCTCGGACCGTATCTCGAGCCCGACGCCGTCGACGCCGAGACGATCGCGAGGCTGCGCGACGGCCTCTCGCTCGTCGAACGGAAGACCGGCGCGCACGGCTGACCGGCGAGGGTGATCGGGCAGGGCGGGCGGAAGGCCCGCTGACCATGATCCTCTGCCTCCCGTGGATCGGCTGACCCGCTGATGCGCCACGTCTACCTGGCCGCGACCGGACAGAACCGCGGCAAGACCACGGTCAGCATGGGCGTCCTGGATGGCTTCGAGCGCCGGGGGCTATCCACCGGGTTCTGCAAACCGGTCGGCCAGCGAACCGTCATCGAGGAGGGCGTCCCGGCCGACGAGGACGCCGTCCTGATGAAGGAGGTCTTCGGCCTGCCGGAGCCCTTGCGGCGGATGAGCCCCGTCCACATCCCACGCGGGTTCACCCAGGCCTTCATCGACGGGAAGGTGGTGGACGACCTGTCGGCGCGGATCCGCGAGGCGCATGCCTCATTCGCCGCCAGCCGCGAGATGCTCGTCATCGAGGGGACCGGGCACGCTGGCGTCGGGGCGGTCATCGACCTCTCGAACGCTGCCGTGGCGGCGATGCTCGGGGCGCCCGCCATCATCGTTTCCGAGGGCGGGGTCGGGCGGCCGATCGATGAGATCGTGCTCAACACGGCCCTATTCGAGCGGGCCGGCGTGCGGGTGGCCGGGGCCATCGTCAACAAGGTGGACCTGGCGGCGAAGCCGGACCTGGCGAGGACGCTGGAGCGTGGCCTGAAGCGGCACGGCATCCGTCTGCTCGGGGTCCTCCCGTACCGTCCGATCCTGTCCAACCCGACGCTGGCGATGGTGCTCGAGGGGGTCAATGGGGAGACGATCCACCCAGGTCCGGACCAGGACCAGGTCATCGGCGGCGTGAGCATCGGGGCGATGGAGCCGCAGCACATGCTGCAGCGCATCGGCCCACGCGACCTGGTGATCGTGCCGGGCGATCGGGAGGACGTGATCGCGGCGATCGTTCACGCGCGCAGGATCCGAGCACCCGCCGGCGGCGACGTGACCGGTCTCGTCCTGACAGGTGGTTTCTGGCCGCGCCAGACCGTGCTCGACGCCATCCGGTTCGCTGATCTGTTCGCGACGGTCGTCCCGGACGACACCTACCAGGTGGCCTCGGTCGTCCACGACCTCCTCGTCAAGACCCATGCCGCGGACGCGGGCAAGATCCGCGAGATCAAGGCGCTCGTATGGGAGCACCTGTTCATCGATCGGGTCCTCGAGGTCGCTGCGGAGGCACGATCCGGCTAGGCGGATCGCCGGCGCCGGGCCCCGCCCTCCGTCGGCACCAGCGAGATGGCGGCGGACGTTCGCAGGCTCGGGATCGAGGCCCGGCCGACGGGCCCGTGGTCAGGGCAGCGGTTCGTTGTCGATCAGGCGGACCTCGTCGAATCGAACGGCGAGCGAGAGCAGGGCCGGCCGATCGACGACCTCCAACTCCGCGAGGGTGGCATCGTCCGCCACCGAGACGTATTCCACCCGTGCCAGCGGCTCGCTCGCCAGCGTCGTTCGCATGGCGGCGCGCAGCTGAGCGCCGGATCGCTCACCCTCCTCCCAGAGCCGATGTGCCTCGAGCAGGGCCCGTCGGATGACCGGAGCGGCCGCCCGGGCGGCCGGTGACAGCCGGGCGTTCCGCGAGGACATGGCGAGCCCGTCCGCCTCCCGGATCGTCGGGCAGGGCACGACCTCCGTGGGCAGGGCGAGATCCAGGGCCATCCGCCTGATCACCCGGACCTGCTGAGCATCCTTCGTCCCGAAGTACGCACGCTCGGCACCGACCAGCGAGAAGAGGATGGCGACCACCGTCGCGACGCCCTCGAAGTGGCCCGGGCGCGCCGCCCCTTCCAGTGGCCGGGCGATCCCTCCGACGGACACCGTGGTGTCGAAGCCGACGGGGTAGACCTCCTCGACCGACGGCGCGAAGACGAGATCCACACCCGCCGTCGCGCAGATCTCGAGGTCTCGGGCCTCGTTCCGCGGATAGCGCGTGAAATCCGTCGTCTCTCCGAACTGACGGGGATTGACGAAGATCGAGACCACGACCGACGCATCGTCAAGGCGCGCGCGCTCGATCAGCGAGAGGTGCCCCTCGTGGAGCCACCCCATGGTCGGCACGAGGCCGATCGGCCGGGCAGCGTCGGCCAGCGCCGCGCGCAGGGCTGCCCGGGTGCGGACGACGCGCATCAGCGGCTCACGGACGAGGCGCTTCGGCGAACCGCGGGATCAGAGATCGCGGTCGAGCGGGATGCCGCCGACCGGGATGTCGCGGTCCGCCCCGGACTGGCCGGCGCCGGCACGATCGTTGACGCCACGCCCCAGCGCCTCGTCGAGGATCGCGTCGTCCATCCGGACGGTCTCGGCGGCTCCCGGGAAGGCCCCCGCCTCGACATCGGTCGCGTATCGTCTGGCGGCCTCGGCGATCGTGCCGCGGAGGTCCGCATACGGGCGAGCATGGCGGGGGACGAAGTCGCCGAGGCCCAGGAGGTCCGTGATGACCTGGACCTGGCCGCTGCACCCGGGACCGGCGCCGATGCCGATGGTCGGGATGCGGAGCCGCTCGGTGATGGCTTCGGCGAGTTGGGCCGGGACGAGTTCCAGGACGATCGCGAACGCCCCCGCCTCCTGGACGGCCAGCGCGTCCGCCAGGAGAGCCCTGGCCTGTGTCCGGTCCTTGCCGATGACCTTGACCTTGCCGCCCAGCCCGTGCTGGGCCTGTGGCGTCCAGCCGATGTGACCCATGACCGGGATGCCGGCCTTCACGACCGCCTCGATGATGCGGGCCGACCGGGCGCCGCCTTCCACCTTGACGGCCTGGGCGCCGCCTTCCCGAAGGAATCGGCCGGCATTGTCGAGGGCCTCGGCGATCGATGCGTATGTCAGGAACGGCATGTCACCAACGACGAGCGCCCGCCGGCTCCCGCGCACCACCGCCATGGTGTGATGGAGCATCTCGGTCATCGTCACCCGGACCGTCGATTCGTATCCGAGCAGGACCTGGCCGAGCGAATCGCCGACCAGGATGAGCGGGATCCCGGCCTCATCGATGATCTGAGCCGTCGGGTAGTCGTAGGCCGTGAGCATCGGCAACCGTTGGCCATCGGCATAGCGCTTGGCGATGTCGGCGACCGTCAGGCGGCGAGGTGTGGCGTCGGTGGCACTCATGATCGCGAAGTCTGCGCCTCGTCACGGCGGGCGTCCAGCGCAGCCACGACACGGTCGAGCAGACGATCGGCCACGTCGCGCTTGGAAAGCATCGGCAGGTCCTGACGCGAGCCGTCGGCGGCCAGGATCGCCACGCGATTCGTATCCGTGCCGAAGCCGGCCCCAGGTTCCATGACGTCATTGGCGACGAGGAAGTCCACGCCCTTGCGGCGCAGCTTGTCCGCGGCACGGTCGAGCGCACCGGTCTCGGCGGCGAAGCCGACAAGGATCGGGCGGCGTGCTGATCCTGCGGCAGCACGATCACGGGCCCGACCCGCCAGCTCGGCCAGGACGTCCGGGGTCGGTTCCAGCTCCAGGATCAGTGGACCGTCGCGGGCCAGCTTCTGGTCGGCGGCGCGGAGGGGGCGGAAGTCGGCGACGGCCGCCGCCATGACGAGGACGTCGTATCCGGACTCGCCCGACGACTCCAGCGCGATCAGCGCATCACGAAGCTCGGCCGTGGAGGCCACCCGGACGAGCTGGGCGCCGGTCGGGGGCGAGACATCCATGTTCGCCGCGACCAGCGTGACCGCTGCGCCCCGGTCCAGTGCGGCGGTCGCGATGGCCGCTCCCATCTTCCCGGTCGAGCGGTTCCCGATGAAGCGCACCGGATCGATCGCTTCGCGCGTGCCGCCGGCCGTGACGACGACGCGGCGGCCCTCGAGGTCGGCATCGCGTGGCGGCGTGTCGGAGCGAGGCGGTCGCATGGCGGGATCCGGGGCACGGATCGGGCGCGACGCCACGGCGTCCACGACGGCATCGACGATCGACGCCAGCTCGGCGAGCCGCCCCACGCCGGACTGGCCGGATGCCAGCGGACCAAGCTCCGGCTCGACGATGGTGTAGCCGAACCGCTCCCTCAGGCGGGCGACGTTGTCCTGCGTGGCCGGATGGGTCCACATATCGCCGTCCATGGCCGGCGCCACGACGACCGGGGCCGCGGTGGCGAGGCAGGCCGCGGTCACGGCGTCCCCCGACAAGCCGTGACTCATGGCTCCCAGCCAGTGGGCCGTGGCCGGGGCGACGACCAAGGCGTCAGCGGAATCGGCGACGACGATGTGCCCGATCCGGCCGTCCGGGAGCAGGTCCATCACGGATGTCTCGACCGGGTGTCGCGAAAGGGCGGCAAAGGACAGCTGGCCCACGAACTGGCCCGCCGCCGGGGTCAGCATGACGACCACGTCGGCGCCCTCGGCTCGCAGGAGCCGAAGCAGCTCGACCGCCTTGTACGCCGCCACCGAGCCGGTCACGCCGAGACCGATGAGGCGACCGTCCAGGCGCAGGGTCATGGCAGGCCCAGCTCCAGGCGTTCCCCGCCGGTGACCTCGGCGTGCAGGATGGCGAGGCCACGCAGGGTCAAGTCCGGATCGATGGCGTCGATACCGTCCAGGCCCTCCGCCCACGGCGAGGCAGACAGTCCGCCGGTCAGGATGGCCCGGACCTCGTCGGCCTCCACCCCCGCCAGGTCGGCAAGCTCCCGCCGGATCTTCGCCAGCAGTCCGGTCACCAGCGCCTGATAGCCGAAGACCGTGCCGGACTGCATCGCGCCTACCGTGTCGCGTCCGATGGCGTGATCCGGCGTGCGAAGCTCGATCCTCGGGAGCTTGGCCGTGCGAGCGGCCAGTGCCTCGAGACCGAGCTCCAGCCCCGGTGCGATGGCGCCGCCGACGTAGGCCCCATCGGAGCTCACGCAATCGAACGTGGTCGCCGTCCCGAAATCGATGACGACGGCCGGCGTTCCGTGGATGCGCGCCGCGGCCAGAGCGTTCACCAGCCGGTCGGCTCCGACCTCAGCGGGGCGGTCCACGCGGATCGCGATCGGCACCGTTCCGGCGGTCGCCACCAGGAACGGGCGCTCGCGCCGTCGGGCGACGGTCTCGACGGCCGCGGTGAGCCCCGGGACCACAGACGCGCAGACGATCGAGGACACATCGGCGAACGAAGCATCGTCAAGGCGGAGGAAGCCGGCCATCAGGAGTTCGATCTCGTCTGCCGTCGCACGGGAATCCGTGACCGAACGCCGGGTTCCCGTGATGGAGCCGCCGCGCGCCAGCCCGACGGTGATGTTGGTGTTGCCGATATCGATCGCGAGCAGCATGGCCGCGATGATACGCGGGCGGGGCCGGGATCAGGCCGCGGATCGCCCGGATCACGAACGATTCGGGGGTCGTCGCGGGTGGCCGCGTACGCTACCATCGCGTTCGTTCCGTCAAGGACGCTCGTGCCCGAGGAGACGTTCCGTGTCGACACCGCCGGCCAAGTTCTTCGTGAATCAAGGCCTGGTATCCAGTCGGACGGACATGCTTCACCTGCTCCGCCCACTCCTCAAGCAGACGGTCACCTACCGCTACCTGCGTGGTCGCGACGTCGTCGCTCACGGAACCGGTTGGGTCGAGCGGATCGTGACCGATTCACCGGACATCTCGAGCTACTTCACGCCCCTGGCCATCACCCTCAACATCGACTCGTTCGAGCACCTCGAATTCGAGACCCGCCCCGACCAACTGCTGGTCTACGTGCTGGTCCAGGGCGACGAGCGCGTCATCGTCGAATTCGCGCCGATCGGGCCCGGCGGCGACGACCCATCACCCTTCGCCCCTCGCCAGCTGGCGTTCGACACATCCGACTACGTCCAGATGGAGCTGCTTGGGCTCGACGTCCATGAGGACGACTAAGCGGGTCGGAGCACGGCTTCTAACCGGGTCCTGGGGAGCGCGATCGACAACGGTCGCGCAGCGCTAGGGGCGTGACCTGCACCCGCCCAATGGGTGCAGCGCGCTGCTGGGTCGTGAGGAGGCAGGGACGACGTGAGCGCTGAAGCGCAGCCGACGGCACCGACCGGCGGGATCGCCGGCTACTTCAAGTTCGCCGAGCGGGGAACGAACATCGCCACGGAGGCGAGGGCGGGCCTGACGACATTCTTCGTCATGGTCTACATCATCTTCGTCAACGCGGGCATCCTGGGAGCCGGATTCGGCCTCGATGCCGCGGGCGTGGCCGCCGTCTCGGCGGCCACCGCCCTGGTGGCGGGCGTCATGACCATCGCGATGGGCGTCGTCGGGAACTACCCCCTCGCCCTGGCCGCCGGACTCGGGATCAACGGCATCGTCGCCTTCTCGCTAACGGCTCGCGGCCTGTCGCCGGCGGGCGCCATGGGCGTGATCGTCCTCGAGGGCGTGGCCGTGACGGCGCTCGTGCTCGTCGGCTTCCGCGAGGCCGTCATGAACGCCGTCCCGCTCGCGCTCAAGCGCGCGATCGGGGCCGGCATCGGCCTGTTCATCCTGTTCATCGGGTTCGTCGGCGGCGGGTTCATCGTCTCGCCGGAGGGCGGGGCACCGCCGGTGGTCCCGGTCTTCCCGACCACCACCGGGCAGTTCCTGTTCCTCGCCGGGCTCATCTTCACCATCGTCCTGTGGGTGCTCAAGGTCCGCGGAGCGCTGATCATCTCGATCTTCGTCATCTCGGCCGTTGCCCTGATCGTCGGGGTGACGTCGGTGCCAACGGAGTACTCGGTGGTCCCGGACTTCTCGACGCTCGGAGACTTCGATGTCACGGACGTCTTCACCGTCCTGGGACCGCTCGCCGCGATCCTGACGATCTTCGCGATCTTGCTCACGGACTTCTTCGACACGATGGGCACCGTCACGGGTGTCGCTTCCGAGGCTGGTCTTGCCGAGCCGGACGGTACCGTGCCGGGCGTCGGCCGGGTCCTGCTGGTGGACAGCCTCGCGGCGGTCGTCGGCGGCGCGGCCGGTGTCAGCTCCAACACCACGTATATCGAGAGCGCGGCTGGCGTCGCCGAAGGCGGCCGCACCGGCTTCGCCTCGATCGTGACCGGCGTCCTCTTCCTGCTGGCGATCTTCCTGGCGCCGCTGGCGGGCATCATCCCGAGTCAGGCGACGTCCCCTGCGCTGGTCCTCGTCGGATACCTCATGTTCACCCAGATCAAGGACATCGACGTCGGTGACGTCGAGAACGGGCTGCCCGCGCTGCTGACGATGATCCTCATGCCGCTGACCTACGACATCACCGTCGGGATCGGGGCCGGCTTCATCAGCTGGGTCGTCATCAAGCTGGCCAAGGGCCGGATCTCGGAGATCCACCCGCTGATGTGGGTCGTGTCCGCGATGTTCGTCATCTTCTTCCTGCAGGGCTATCTGGACGCGCTGATCTCGGGCTGACCGATCGACGGTCAGGCGGCCCGGCGCCCCAGCCCGTGGCTGGGGCGCCGCCATGCCGGCGGCATGGTCCCTCTGCCGCGGGTGGCGCGGCGTTCCCGAGCCCTTCCTGTACCATCCGTCCGATGTTCGAACGGACCGCGCTGCCCGAGGGGCCGCGCGTCATCAGCTCCCGGGTCTCCGGGGCGCGTTCGGTTTCCATCGCCGCGTACGTCCTGGCCGGTTCACGCCTGGAATCGCCGGCGGAGACCGGCGCTGCCCATTTCATGGAGCACATCACATTCAAGGGCACCGCTGCCTATCCCACGACGCGCGCGATCAGCGAGGCGATCGAGGGCGTCGGTGGGTCGTTCAACGCGGCCACGGATCGGGAGTCCACGGTCTATTGGGTCCGCGTCCCGCGCCGCGAGGCGACCCGAGCGATGGACGTCCTGGGCGAACTCATCGTGCGTCCGCGGCTGGACGCCAAGGAGATCGAAGGCGAGCGCACGGTCATCATCGAGGAGATCCGCTCGTACCAGGATGATCCCGCCGAGTACGCCCAGACCCTGTTCCAGACAGCGCTCTTCGGCGACGGACCGCTGGGCCGGGAGATCTGCGGCGACGAGCCCGCCATCCGGGCTCTCCCTGAGAAGACGATCCGCCAGTTCTGGCGGTCGACCTACCGGCCATCCAACACGGTTGTGGCGGTGGCGGGCGACCTCGATCACGCGGAGGCGGTCGAACTTGCCAACGCCGCTTTCGGCACCGGCGGCGGGCCGATCCCGGGCTATGAACCGGCCCCGCCGCTCCCGGCAGGCGACCGTATCCGCGTCGGAAGGCGCCAGACCGCCCAGGCGCAACTGGTGGTCGGCATTCCCGCCCTGCCGCGCGACCATCCGGACAGCTGGGCGCTCGGCGTCCTCAATGGCGTGCTCGGCGACGGCATGAGCAGCCGGCTCTTTCTGTCGGTTCGCGAGGAGCGAGGACTTGCCTACGACATCGGCTCCGGACTCGTGGATTACGTGGACGCCGGCGCACTGGAGGTTTCCGCCGGCGTGGACCCGGCCGCACTGCCGGAGGCACTCGATGCGATCCTGGCCGAGCTGGCCCGCCTACGCGACGAGCTCGTCCCGGAGAATGAGCTCGCGAAAGCCAAGCGATACCTCGCAGGCGGCCTTGAGCTGCGGATGGATGAGACGCGTCACGTCGCCTCCTGGGTCGGTGGGCAGGAAGCGCTGCATGATCGCGTCCTCACCGTGGAACAGGCGCTGGTCGCGATCGACGCCGTCGGGGCCGAGGACATCCAGCGCGTCGCCGGGTGCCTCATGACGGACGAAGGACTGCGCCTGGCGGCCGTCGCGCCGGCCCGCTACCTGCGCGGACTCGATCGGCGCCTGCGATTCTCGTGACGACCGATCCGACGCCGATGGCGGAGCACGACGTCAACGATCCGGCGCCCACTGGTAACCGGGAGGCCGACCTGGCCCTGGCCGGCGTGCACCTGCGGCTGGGCTTGCTGGCGCTGGCCCGGGCCGAATTGGAGACGCTCGCAGGACGCGATGCTCTCGACGAATCCGGCCTGGTGGACCTGGCGGAGACTCGCTGGCGCACCGGCGACATCGTCGGAGCCGGCGAGGCCGCGGCCGCCGCGCTGGATCCGGACGGTGGCGGTCCGCTCGTCGCGCTCGTGGTCGCGGCGGAGGCCGCCTTGTCACGGGGGCGCCCCAGCGAAGCCCGCGGCTACGCCACTCGTGCCATGGAGCAGGCGGACGTCTCGATCGACGTGATCTTCGCCGGGATGCCCCGCGGTCCGATGTGGCCGGCCGATGCGACGACGCTGACC
>JAOUEG010000153.1 GCA_029858845.1 Chloroflexota bacterium
GCTCGGCCTGGCGGTCGTCCTTGCGGCCTTCCCGCAGTACGCCCTGCGCATCGGGTCCATCGCCCAGGTCGGTGCGTTGGCGGACCAGGATGCGAGTCGAAGTGAGGTCGGCGGAGCGATCCTGAGCCGCGCGACGGAAACGCTGGCTGCGGCGCTGGTCATCGTGGACCATCCGGTCCTCGGTGTCGGGCCGGACATGTTCAACGAGAACTACCAGGCCTATGCGGAGGTGGTCGGGATCCTCGTCAAGCAGGGCGCCACGCGCGAGGCCCACAACCTGTACCTCGGCATCGGCGCCGAGCTGGGACTGGTCGGGCTCGCCGTCTTCCTCTGGATCGGTATCCAGACCATGGGGATGATCGCCAAGGCCCGGCGACTGAGCATCCGACGACGACCGGACCTGGAGCAGTTGACGACGCCCTTCGCTCTCGCGCTGCTCACCTACTACGTGACCGGCCTGTTCCTGCACCTCTCATTCGCGCGGTTCTACTTCCTCATGCTCGCGCTGGCCGGCGCGGCGGCGGTCATCACCCTGCGCGAGATGGCCGCCGAGGACGCCCGCGAAGGGCCGGGACGGAACGACGCTGCGGCGGCGCAACCGGCCTCGCCTGATACGTCGGGGGGGCTGCCTGCTACCTGACGCGGTCGCACGTGGTCGCGGCATCCGGCCGCTCCGCTCCGCCAAGCTGAAGGCTCGTTCGCCTGGGACGGGAGCTCATCCGCGACCGGACAGGACCAGCGACGCAGCCTCGGTCGGCGCCAGGGCCGAACCGATCTCGTAGGACTCGGCGAAGCGCTCGGCACCCAGATCCTTGCGAGCCCGATCCATGGCGTCCGCCAGATCGAGGGGCTGGTACGGACCGGGCGCCACGCCACAGAGGCGTTGGCCGGCCCCGATCAGGCGCGCTGCCCGTCCGGCATCCCCGATGCACGCGGCGAATACGCCCGCGTGCAGCAGGCCAGAGCCGAGGTCCGTGACAGAACCTCCGACCACCGCAGCCCGGACCGCCGCCCGATTCATGGCGACGGCCCGATCGCGATCGCCGCTGTCCCAGCTCACGGTCGCCATGCCGCGGGCTGCCTCGTAGCGCAGCTGGCCGCCACCCTGGATCCTCGCGAGACCCAGCATCTCGTGACCGATCCGCTGCCGCTCGTCCGTCGGAAGAACCCGCATCGTGACGAGCACTCGATCGGCCCGCACCTGGCCCTCGGCGTCATCGATCTCGATGAAGTGCTTGCGTACCTCGTACAACTCATCGCGAACGGCCGACTCGCGCTCCCCCGACCATCGTCTCGCTTCCGCGAGGCCGAGGCGAGCCCACGCTTTGCCGTCAGCGCTGCCGTCGGACCCGCGCCCTTCGCTCTCGGCGTGAACCAGCACGGAGAGGGAACGGCGCAGCATCGCGATCGCAGCCTCCTGGTTCCCACGATCGACGCTCAGCTGGCCGCCGTGATTCAGCGCGACGACGGTCGTCAGCGGATCCTCGGTCGCTTCGGCGATCGCGATGGCCTCGTCGCTCCAGGCCATCGCAGCCTCACGCGACCCGCGCCGATCTGCGAGCC
The DNA here is from genome assembly GCA_029858845.1 of Chloroflexota bacterium. GTDB lineage: Bacteria > Chloroflexota > Limnocylindria > Limnocylindrales > CSP1-4 > SPCO01. The sequence continues at coordinate 1,564 of JAOUEG010000153.1, forward strand.
AGGAGCCCATGATGAGCGCGTACATCCTCCAGAGCGTCTCGTCCTCGACCGTTCGCGTGAGGAGATCGCGGACCCGCTCCTCACCGTCGGCGATCCCACCTCGGGTGACCCAGTGATTCCCCAGGGTCCAGGCGAGCGGAAGGACGGCCACCGGATCAGTGGGCAGCATCCGGTCCCACGTAGCGGTGAGATCGTCGATCACGCTCGAGATCTCATGGAGCGCATCGGAGCGCCCTCTGATCAGGAGAACGTGACTGAGCGCTCGGGATCTCTCGATGAAGTACCGATCATGCCGCTGCCCGACGACGTTCCAGTCTCCCGACTCCGCCAGCCGATCTCGGGCGTACAGCCGCAGCGTGACCAGGAGGCGGTACCGCGACGTTCCGCCCACCTGCGGTTCGACCTCGACGAGGGACGCGCTCACCAGCTCCTGGAGTACGTCGAGCGTCGCCTCGAGGGTCGTGGCCAGAACGGCGCTCGCCGCTTCGACCGTGAACGGCCCCTCGAAGACGCCGAGGGCGGCGAACGCCGATCGCCGCTCAGGCCGGAGCAGACCGTAGCTCCATCCGACGGTGGCCTCCAGGGAACGATGGATCTCTCGATCCTGGTGCTCATCCACGAGGATCGCCGAGCGCCGGGCAAGCAGGGCGCCGATCTCTGATGGCGAGAGCACGGACGTCCGAGCGGCGGCCAGCTCGAGGGCAAGCGGCATGCCATCGAGGCGCCGACAGATCGCGCGGATCGCAGCAGAGTCCGCGCCTGCGCCCTCGGGCGACGGTCGAATCGAGCGGGCACGGTCGACGAACAGGGCCATCGCGCTGTCCGGCGCGTCGTCGTCGCGGTCGATGGACAGGCCCTCGAGCCGCAGGCGTTGTTCGCCGGCCAAGTCCAGGGACGTCCGGCTGGTGGCCAGCAGCCGCAGCTCGCGTGTCTCCGCCAGGAGCGTCCTCGCTGCATCGCGCGCTGCAGCCAGCACGTGCTCACAATTGTCAAGGATGACCAGGCACCGGCGCCCGCTCAGGGCGGCCGCCGCGGTCGCCACACTCTCTCCGGCAGCTCCCGAAGCGTGAGCGGCTGAGGCCACGGCGGAACCCACCATGGCCGCGTCCGCGACCCCGGCCAGATCGACGAGCCAGACGCCATCCGGGAAGCGACCGGTCAGGTTCCACGCTGCCTCCACGGCCAGCCTGGTCTTCCCCACGCCACCCGGACCCAGCACCGTGACCAGGCGGTGCCCGGCCAGTGCCTCGGCCAGGGTGTCCCGTTCCCGAGTCCGATCAACGAATGACGTCAGGTATCTCGGCAGGTTCGTTGGAGAGGCAGCCGGCCTCAGGCTGAGTGACGGATCGTGCAGCAAGATCCGTTCCTCGAGTCGCGTCAGCAAGGGAGACGGTTCGACGCCCAGCTCCTCGTCGAACAGGTCGCGGACGGATCGACAGGTGCTGAGCGCGTCGGCCTGCCTCCCAGCACGGTACAGCGCTTCGATCAGCAGGGCCCAGGCGTGCTCGTCGAACGATCGACGGCGACACAGATCTTCCAACTCGACGATGGACGGCGACCGACCGGATCGAAGGTCCGCCTCGAATCGGTCCATCTCGACCGACTCGTGGAGCTCCTCAAGGTTGGCGATCTCGGACTCCAGCACGGGCAAGTCTTCGAGACCCTCGAACGGTCGACCTCTCCACAGAGCGAGAGCCTCCTCGAACAGCGGCACGGCAGACGCTGGATCCGAGCCTGCGATCCGTCGCGCCTCAGCAGAGGCGCGACGGAAGGTCACCGAATCGACGACGTCGCCATCGAGGAGCACGAGACGGTAGCCAGAGGGATCACGGAGGATCCGCTCCTTGCCAAGCGCTCGCCGCAGATTCGACACGTGCGTATGCAGGGACGCGATGGCGCGGGCGTCGGCGTCCTCCCCCCAGATCTCGGTGACGATCCTGTCCGCGGAGACGCTTCGTCCGGGTTCGACGAGCAGCATGGCCAGCACCTCGAGATGCCGGCGGCCCCCCAGCGGCCGTCGTTCGTCGTCGTCGACGATATCGACCGGGCCCAGGACGCTGAACCTCATCAACCGATTCTAGGTATCCGCGATCCCGACAGGACAGGGCCATTTGGAAACGGTTGAGGGACCTTGTCGACGATGGAGGCATGGATGCGACCCGCGGGAGCGGTATCGAGCCTCGGATCGACGGTGTCATCGTCTGCGTACGGAACATGCGCCAGACCCTGGCGTTCTATCGGCTCCTCGGTCTGGAGATGCCTGCCGTACCGGACGGCGAGGGATTCGTGACCCTTCAGCACCACGGTCTTCACTTGGCATGGTGCTCTGATCCCGCCGAACGCGCCCTCGACCCCGGCCGACGCCGTCCGACCGGGCACGGGCAAGCGCGCCTGACCGTGCGGTGCGGGACGTGTTTCGACGTTGACGTGCTCTACCGGAAGGTCGTGGAGGCCGGGTGCCCGGTCCTCCTCGAGCCGTGCGATGCGCCGTGGGGCGCCCGTTGTTGCCGCGTGCTCGATCCGGACGGCGTCGTCGTGGAACTGTTTGCCCCATTCCCTTGAGAGCCGTCCGAGTTGAGGACCTGTTGAGTCGTTCGCACGAGGCTGTGGTCAAAGCCAGCGCGAAGGAGATATGTGATGAACAGGACGGAGCAAGGACGACAGGCCGGGGTCGTCAAGAGGTCTCTTCGATGGATCGCCATGGCTGGAGCACTTGCGCTGGCCGTGACCGGATGCGCGAGTGATCCGACCACGTCAGACGAGTACGGGGAGCTTTCGGCGCAGCTCGCCAGCGTGACTGCGGAGCGCGATGCGCTTGCCGCAGCGAACGCATCGATCTGGGTGGAGCTGCCCGCTGAGGCGGCGACGGCACTGGCCGCATACGGCGCGGCCGTCACCTCGGCTGACGGCCAGGCGATGCTCGAACACGTCACCGATACCTACACGTTCATCTCGTACGGCGACGTGACCGACGCCACGGCCTACGCCGACTGGGTCACCAAGTACTACGCGAACTTCAAGGTCGAACTACTCGGCGACCCCATGGTCCTCGGCGGTGGCGATACGTACATCGTGGCCGAACCCGAACGAGTCACCACGCCAGCCCTCAAGGACGGCTTCTCCGTCTTCAGGCTCGTGCAGGTCGATGGCGTCTGGCTGGTCGACGAACACCGCTTCACCGGCGAGTAGGGGCACGGATCGCAGGCGCTGCGGCACCCAGTCGGCGCCGTGGCGCCTCCGTGGTTCCGGTCGACGGTCTCGGCGGCCGGGTGGCGACCCCGCGAGCCCGCCGGTTGCTGGTCGATCGCATCTGATCTCTGGCGCCCTGGACGCGGCCGGAGGGGCGGGCACCGCCCCGGCTCAAGGGGCGTACAGCCAGTCCGTGTAGCCGAAGTTCTTGCCGGTCCTCGCCGGCATGGCCGCGCCGTAGCGAGTCCCGTAGCGACCGTCGATGAGCCACGGCTGCCATTCGTCGTCACCCTCGGCCGGCCAGCCGGCCCGCTCGTACAGGAACCGGGTGGCCCGCAGCAGCGCCCGGTCGGACCACGACCAGGCGTCGTAACCGGCCCGG
>JAOUEG010000154.1 GCA_029858845.1 Chloroflexota bacterium
ACTGACCGAGGAGGAGTACCTCGTGCGCGGCACGCTGGCCCAGGCGGAGTACGACGGGTCGCTGCGCTACGTCGCCTCCACCTACGATCCGGGCGCCGACCGGCTGTATCCGGGGATCGGCCGGAGCGGTCCCCGCGCGCTCGACTTCGCCCCGTTGCTGAAGCTCCGAGAGTTCCCGCTCAACGACGTCGTCCGCGCCCTGCTCGACGGATGCGCGCAGGCATTTGGCGGTGCCGTGGAGATCGAGTTCGCGTTCGCGGTGGACCGTGGACGAGGCGCGCCTGCGCGGCTTGGGTTCCTTCAGGTGCGGCCGATGGTCGTTTCGGACACCCCGGTCGAGGTGACGGAGGCGGAGTGGGCCAGCCCGTCGCTCGTTGCCCGGTCTGCCCAGGCCCTGGGCAACGGGGTAGACGCGTCCGTGGCTGACATCGTGTACGTCCAGCCGGAGGGATTCGAGGCGCGTACCACGCCGCTGATCGCCGCGGAGCTGCGCGGCATCAATGACGCGCTCCTCGCGGAGGGACGTCCGTATGTGCTGATCGGGTTCGGGCGCTGGGGCAGCAGCGATCCGTGGCTCGGGATTCCGGTGGTCTGGGCCGACATCGCGGGCGCACGCGTGATCGTCGAGGCGACGCTGCCGACGATGAATGTGGAGGCAAGTCAGGGGGCACACTTTTTCCACAACATCACCAGCTTCCAGATCAGCTATCTGAGTGTGCACCACGACCAGGTGCCGGGGATTGCCTGGGACTGGTTGGCGTCCCTGCCGGTGGTGGCCGAAACGGCGCACGTCCGGCACGTGCGTGCGCCCAAACCACTGCTGGCGAAGGTGGACGGACGCACGGGACGCGGGGGCCTATGGCGGCAAGCGTGAACGATCATCGGGAGACAGGATGACACCCGAAGGGCGACCGCTCGACAGTATCCTCCGCGACCTGCAGGAACGGGCCAAGGAGCTGAACTGTCTCTACCGGGTCGACGAGGTCCTGAATCGGGCGGACCTCGATTTCGCGGGCGCACTCGAGGAACTGCCCCTGGTGCTCCCGCCGGGATGGCAGTACCCCGACATCTGTGCGGCGGAGATCGTGCTCGAGGGGCGGACCTATCAACCACCGGGGTTCCGGGCAACGCCGTGGGGCCTGACAGCTCCGATCGTCTCCGAGGGCGAGACGATTGGCCGGGTGAGCGTCTACTACACCGCGTCGAAACCGGAACTCGACGAGGGGCCGTTTCTGAAGGAGGAACGACGCCTGATCAACGCGATTGCCGAGCGGATCGGGTATCGCATACTGCAGCGGCGCCGGGTCCCATCGGGCGGAGGTCGGGACCTGGTCCGTGATCGTCGACTTCCTGCGGGTCACTGATCGGGCGCTGTTGCATCGCATCACGCGTCGGATGATCAACTACCTGTGCTGGAGCGGCGTGGACGGGGCCGATGAGCTGCTGGTGCACGGCGAGGTGGACGGTGGGGGTGGGGACGGAACCAGCTCGCAGGAGAACCGGCCTCGGCAGCGGGCGGTGCCGCTGGCCCTCGACGCGCTGGCGGAGCGGACGTTCGAGATTGCGGCGGCCCATCTCCGCGAAGACGAGGTACTCCGGCGCATCCAGTCGTGGATCAACGAGGACAAGGCCGCCTTCCTCTACTCGGCGGCAGAGCACATCGATGCGCCGCTCACGGCGCTCGCCGCCGCGGTCGACCGGTTCCACGGCCTCAACATCGACGAGGGGGATCTCCCGGACGCCATGCGCCGTGGGCTGCGGGTCAACCTGATCCGCCGGTTCTTCAGCGACCAGCTCGAGTTCATCAACTCCGCCAAGAACGTCACGCGCGTGTCGGACTTCTACGACCTGGTCCGCCGCATGATCCTGACACCCGAGAGCCGCGGCAAGTTGGGCGGGAAGAGCGCGGGCCTGTTCCTCGGGAGCCGGATCGTGCGCGAAGCGGACGAGCACCGGGAGCTCCTCGACAGCGTGCGCGTGCCCCGGACCTGGTACATCCCCTCGGACGGGCAACTCGAGTTCCTGCGCCACAACAACCTGCAGGACGTGTACGACCGCAAGTACCGCGAGATCGACCTCATCCGCCAGGACTATCCGTACCTGATCCAGGCATTCAAGGCCGCGCAGTTCCCGCCGGAAATGACGAAGGGGTTGGCCGCCGCCCTCGACGAGTTCGAGGACTGCCCGCTGATCGTGCGGAGCTCGAGTCTCCTCGAGGATCGGGTCGGGGCCGCGTTCTCCGGCAAGTACAAGAGCCTGTTCCTCGGCAACCAGGGCAGCAAGCGCGATCGGATTGCGGCCTTACAGGACGCCATTGCCGAGGTGTACGCGTCCGTGTTCGGACCGGATCCCATCGAATACCGTGCCGAACGCGGCCTCCTCGACGTCCACGAGGAGATGGGCATCATGATTCAGGAGGTGGTCGGCAGTCGGGTCGGGCCGTACTTCTTCCCGGCCTGGTCGGGCGTGGCCTACAGCAACAGCGAGTTCCGCTGGTCGGCCCGAATCCGACGCGAGGACGGGCTCGTGCGTCTGGTGCCGGGGCTCGGCACGCGCGCCGTAGACCGCCTGAGCGACGACTATCCCGTGCTCATCGCCCCCGGCCAGCCCGGCCTCCGCGTCAACCAGTCGGCAGACGAAATCGTCCGATACTCGCCCCGTAACATCGACGTCATCAACCTCGCCACCAATCGCTTCGAAACGGTGGACGCGCAGACACTTCTCAAGGCGTTCGGCAACGACTACCCCGCCATCCGCCACCTCGTGGTCGAAGTGCGGGATCAGGAGATCCGGCGCCCGATCGGCCTGTCGCTGGACTTCGAGCACTGCGAGATGGCGATCACGTTCGAAGGACTGATCGCCGACACGCCGTTTATCCCGCAGATCCGCACGCTACTGACGCTGTTCCAGGAGCGGCTGGGCGTACCGGTGGACATCGAGTTCGCGTCCGATGGCACGCAGCTGTATCTGCTGCAGTGCCGACCCCAGGGCTACGCCATTGAGTCGGCTCCCGCTCCCATTCCCCGGGATCTGCCGCGCGATCGGATCCTGTTCACGGCCAACCGCTACGTGTCCAACGGCCGCGTGCCCGATGTGACGCACGTCGTGTACGTGGACGAGGCCGCCTACGCGGCGCTCCCGACGCCCGTCCTGATGCGGGAGGTGGGCGAGACCGTCGGCCGGCTGAACCGCCTGTTGCCCAAGCGCCAGTTCGTGCTGATGGGCCCCGGCCGCTGGGGCAGTCGGGGTGACATCACCCTCGGTGTCCCCGTCACGTACTCCCAGATCAACAACGCCGCCGTGCTCATCGAGGTTGCCCGCCAGCGGGGGGGCTACGTGCCGGACCTGTCGTTCGGGACGCACTTTTTCCAAGACCTGGTCGAGGCGGGCATCCGCTACTTGCCGCTGTATCCGGATGACGAGAACGTGCTGTTCAACGCGACGTTCTTCCAGCGCGCACACAACATGCTCGGGGAGCTCGTCCCCGACGCGACCCACCTCGCCGAGGTGGTCCGGGTCATCGATATCGGGCGCGAGGCCGAGGGGAAAGTGCTGCGCGTGCTGCTGAACGCCGATCTGGATGAAGCGGTCGGGGTCATCTCCGCGCCGTCGGCACAGCCCGAGCCGCTCCCTCGGCAGCGTCGAACCCCTACCGTCGAGCCGGCGAGTGCCGACCACTGGCGCTGGCGGTTCCGCATGGCCGAGCAGATTGCGGCTTCGATCGATCCGGTGCGCTTCGGCGTGACGGCGATGTACGTGATCGGGAGTACGAAGAACGCCACCGCCGGTCCTGGCAGCGACCTCGACCTCATCGTGCATGCCGACGACGATCCGTCTCGGCGGCAAGCGCTGGCGCTGTGGCTGGAAGGGTGGAGTCTCTGTCTGGCGGAGATGAACTACCTCCGCACCGGGTACCGCAGTCCGGGCCTGCTCGACGTGCACTACGTGCGCGACGCGGACGTCGCGGCCCAGACGAGCTTCGCCGCGAAGATCGGCGCCGTCACGGACGCGGCCCGGCCCTTGCCGCTCGGTGGAGCCGCCGCCTCCTCGTGATCCCGTGCCTGTTCGCCTCCGACCTGCACGGCAGCGCGACACGCGCGGCGACGCTGCTCGACGTCATCGCGCGGCAGCGACCCCGTGCCGTCTTCCTCGGTGGCGATCTGCTGGCCCACGGCGACGATGGGGACTTCCTGTCCGACATCCTCGTGCCGGGACTCGAGCGGTTGCGTGGGGAACTGGGTGGGCATCCCGAGGTGTTCGTCGTGCTGGGCAACGACGATCGCCGGGCGACTGCCGAGCCGCTGATGCGTGCCGCCGCCGAGCGCGGGATCTGGCACTACCTCCACGGCCGGCGGGCAACGCTTGACCGCTTCACGATCCTGGGATACAACTGCATCCCACCGTCGCCATTCCGCCTGAAGGACTGGGAGCGGTACGATGTCTCCCGCTTCACCGATCCCGGGTGCGTGTCACCGGAAGAGGGGATGCGCACGGTCGCGGCGGAACCGGCGGACCTGCGGAACGCGACGATCGCGGATGACCTTGCACGGCTCGCCGGCCCGGACGAGCTCGCCGCGACCGTGTGCCTGTTCCACGTCCCACCCTACCAGACGGCACTGGACCGGGCCGCGCTCGATGGCCGGACGATCGACCACGTCCCGCTCGACGTGCACATCGGGAGCATCGCCGTCCGCCGATTCATCGAGCAGCGGAAGCCCTGGCTCGGTCTGCACGGCCACGTCCACGAGTCCACCCGCCTCACGGGCCGCTGGATGGACCAGATCGGTCCGACCGTGCTCATCAGCGCCGCCCACGACGGACCCGAGCTGGCCCTGGTCCGTTTCGACCTCGAACGCCCGGACCTGGCGACGCGGCGACTGCTTTGAGGGGCGCGATGGGCGCGATGGGCGCGACGGGCGCGATGGGCGCGACGGGCGCGACGGGCACGGTGGGATAAGCGGGGACCTTCCCCGGTGGCTGCCCTTGTTCCCTGCCGCCGTTCCCTGCCGTCGTTCCCTGCCGTTGTTCCCCTGCCCTCGTCCCTGCCGTCGTCCCCTGCCGTCGTTCCTCTGCCGTCGCTCCCCGCCGTCCATCCCCCT
>JAOUEG010000155.1 GCA_029858845.1 Chloroflexota bacterium
GGCGTTCGAGGCGCTCCAGACCGGCGACCTCGTGATCATCCCCGGACCGTCGCTGGCCGTCGTCGCGCCGGACGCCGCACGACTGGAGGAACTGGCCCACGCGCTGTCGATGGCGGGCCTGCCGGCCGTGCTCCTCGTCGAGGGTGATGACGGGTCCGCCGCTCTGGCCGAGCTCGGCGAGATGGTGGCGGCGAGCGGGGTGACGACCCTCTCGCTGGGCCGGACCGATCCGGTCGCGCTCGAGCGGCGGATCATCAGCGCCCTGATGGACCTCGCGGGAGCCGACGACGGGACGGCGACATCCGCCATCCCAGAGGCTCCCCAACCCGCCTACCGCGTCGCCGTCGACCGCATCCTGCGCGCGCTCGGCGCCATGGCCGACGGAACGTACGAGTCGCGCGAGCTCCTGGCGCCGATCCTCGTGGGCAGCCGCGAGGCCCAGGGCGATCGCCTCGCCACGCTGCGCGCCGTCCTCGAATCGGGGAGTCACGCGGAGGCGGCGGCGCGCCTCGGCGTCCATCGCAACACGGTCGCCTACCGGATCGCCCGTCTGGAGGAGAGGTCCGGGTGGGACCTGGCGGATCCGGACCTGCGACTGGCGCTGCTCATCGCCCTGAGATTTGTGCAGAACGCATAGAGAATCGCCTCGAGACGGTACTGATTCGCAACCGAGGTAGGTGGTATCGTCCAGGAACCAACGTCCTCGTCGTCAAGTTGTGCATAGTGCACTACGTGACGGCTCACCAGATCCCGCAGGAGATCCATGACCGCTCGACACACCGCGATCTCGGCCATCGCCGCCCATCGGGTCGCCAAGACCCAGGACTACCTGGAGCACGCCGGGGCCGACATCTACGGCCAGTACGTGTTCCACGAGGGTGCCCAGCGTCAGTACCTCGCCAAGCCGATCTTCGAGAAGCTGCGCCGGACGATCGACGGGCACGAGCCGTTCGATCCGGCCATCGTGGACGCGGTGGCCCACGGGGTGAAGGAGTGGGCGATGGCCCACGGCGCCACGCACTACACCCATTGGTTCGTGCCGATGACCGGCTCGACGGCCGAGAAGCACGATTCCTTCCTGAACCCGACCGGCGACGGCCAGACCATCGCGGAGTTCTCCGGCAAGAACCTCGTCCAGGGCGAACCGGATGCGAGCTCGTTCCCGTCGGGCGGGATCCGGGCGACGTTCGAGGCCCGCGGCTACACCGCCTGGGATGTGACGAGCCCGATCTTCCTCCAGGTCGAGCCCAACGGGGTGACGCTGACGATCCCGACCGCCTACGTCTCGTTCACCGGCGAGGCGCTGGACTACAAGATCCCGTTGCTGCGATCCCAGGAGGCGCTCGGCAGGCAGGCCCTGCGTGTCCTGCGCTGGTTCGGGAACACGACCGCGTCCCGCGTCTTCACCAACATCGGCCCGGAGCAGGAGTACTTCCTCGTCGACCGCCGGCTCGCGGAGCAGCGCCCGGACCTGGTGCTGACCGGCCGCACCCTGTTCGGCGCCCCGTCGCCCAAGGGCCAGGAGCTGGAGGACCAGTACTTCGGCTCGATCCGCGAGCGGATCCTGGCGTTCATGATGGATCTCGATCGCGAGCTCTGGCGGGTCGGCGTGCCGGCGAAGACGCGTCACAACGAGGTGGCGCCGGGCCAGTTCGAGATGGCTCCGGTCTTCGAGGCGACCTCGGTCGGCTCGGACCACAACATGCTGGTGCTGAGTACGATGCGCCGCCTGGCACCCCAGCACGGGCTGATGCTCCTGATCCACGAGAAGCCGTTCGCGGGGATCAACGGCTCGGGCAAGCACAACAACTGGTCGATGGCGACCAACGACGGCGAGAACCTTCTCGACCCGGGCAACGATCCGCACGCCAACGCGCAGTTCCTGGCCTTCCTCATCGCCATCATCCGGGCCGTCAACGAGCATGCGGACATCCTCCGCGCGAGCATCGCGGACGCCGGCCAGGATCATCGACTCGGGGCGAACGAGGCCCCGCCCGCGATCATGTCGATCTTCCTCGGCTCCCAACTGGAGGACGTGATCGCCCAGATCGAGCAGGGGGCGGCATCCGCCTCGAAGCGCGGTGGGGACGTGGAGCTCGGCGTGACCTCGCTGCCGGTCCTCCCCAAGGACGCGACCGACCGGAACCGGACCTCGCCGTTCGCGTTCACCGGGAACAAGTTCGAGTTCCGCGCGGTCGGCTCTTCGGCCCCGATCTACTGGCCGCAGACCGTCCTCAACACCGTCGTCGCGGATTCGCTGTCACGACTCGCGGATGACCTGGACAAGCTCGATGCGGGCGACTTCGAGGGCCTGACCACGATCCTGTCGGCGATCGTCAAGGCGAACAAGCAGGTGCTCTTCGAGGGAAACGGCTACTCGGAGGCCTGGCACGCCGAGGCCGAGCGTCGCGGGCTGCCGAACAACCCGACCACGGTGGACGCCCTCCCGGCGCTCACCACGCCCAAGGCCAAGGACGTCTTCTCGCGACTCGGCGTCCTGTCCGAGCGCGAGTTGACCGCTCGGGCGGACATCCAGTGGGATCGCTACATCAAGGTCGGCGAGATCGAGGCCAGTTGCGCGATCGACATCGCCCGGTCGATGGTCCTGCCCGCGGTGGTGACGTATCTGGGTCGGCTCATGGCCGCTTCCTCGGCCTCACGCGGCATCAACGCGATCTGCGAGCGGGTGGCCGGGCTGGCCGATTCCCTCGTCGACGCCATCGACACGCTGGAGCACGCGCAGCACACCGCGCACGAGGCGTCGTCCGTCCAGGCAGAGGCCCGTGCGGTCGTCACCGAGGTCATCCCCGCCCAGGCTGCCCTCCGCGTGGTCGTGGACGAGCTCGAGACGCTGGTCGACGACGAGCTCTGGCCGTTGCCCAAGTACCGGGAGCTGCTGTTCCAGTACTAGGCAGGGAGAGCAGCACCAGGCCGGTCGCGTCATCGGGCATCGGGGCCGACCGGGATCAAGAGGGGGAGGGGGTCGTATCCTTCGGGCACGACCCCCGACGACGACTCCCCGACCACAGGAGGCAGGATCGCACGTGGCCAGCAGCAAGGAATCCAGCGCCAAGATCGAAGCCGCGAAGCAGGGTGGGATCCGCTTCATCCAGCTCCAGTTCACCGACATCATCGGCCACGTCAAGGCGGTGACCATCCCGATCCACCAGCTCGAGGGATCAGTCGAGCACGGCACGTGGTTCGACGGCTCGTCCATCGAGGGGTTCACCCGGATCGCCGAGTCCGATCAGTACCTGATGCCGGACATGGAGACATTCGCCGAGATCCCGTGGCAGCCCGGTTCCGGTCCGCGCGGCACGGCACGGGTCATCTGCGACGTGTTCACGCCCAACGGCGAGCCGTTCGTCGGGGATCCTCGCTGGGTCCTGCGCCGCCAGGTGGAGCGCGCCAGGAAGCTGGGCTACATCGTCAACACCGGTCCGGAGCTCGAGTTCTTCCTGTTCCGGCGCGGGGCGGACGGCGGGATCGAGCCACTGCCCCACGACCAGGCCGGCTACTTCGACTTCTCGACCGACCTCGCCCAGGAGATCCGCCAGGACATGGTGGACGCCCTCGAGGCCTTCGGGATCAGGGTCGAGGCGGCGCACCATGAAGTCGCCGTGGGGCAGCACGAGATCGACTTCGAATACTCCGATGCCCTGCGCACCGCGGACAACGCGGTGACGTTCAAGTTCGCGCTCAAGGCGATCGCCCAGCAGCACGGGCTGTATGCCACCTTCATGCCCAAGCCGATCCACGGGATCAACGGATCGGGGATGCACACCCACCAGTCGCTCTACTCGATCGCCGAGCAGCGCAACGCCTTCGCCGATCCGGCCAATCCGTACGGCCTGTCCGAGGTCGCTCGCTCCTACATGGCCGGGATCCTCGCCCACGCCCGCGGGATGATCGCCGTCCTCGCGCCGCTGGTGAACTCGTACAAGCGACTCGTACCCGGCTACGAGGCACCGACCTACCTGACCTGGGGCCGCACCAACCGGTCGGCCCTGATCCGCGTACCGAAGGTCTCGCCCGGCAGGTCGATCGAGGGGACGCGGGCCGAGGTCCGCTGTCCGGACCCGTCGTCGAACACCTATCTCGCCTTCGCCGCGATGATCGCCGCCGGCCTCGACGGCGTGGAGCGGGGGATGACCCTGGCCGAGCCGGTCGAGGAGTCGCTGTTCGAGATGGACGCGATCCGCATCGCCGAGAAGGGCATCCGCGAGCTGCCCGGCACGCTGGGCGAAGCGCTCGACGAACTGGCAGCGGACGAGGTCATCAGGGACGCCCTCGGCGACCACATCTTCGAGCACTACCTGGACGGCAAACGTGCCGAATGGGACGCCTACCGGACGCAGGTCTCAGACTGGGAGGTCGAACGCTATCTCGAGCACTTCTGAGCCGTCGTCCTTCGCACACACAGGGAGTCGTCCATGGATCCATTGCTGTACACGGGAACCTTCGTCCTGGGGCTTGTCGTCTGGGTCGTCTGCGCGGTCTATGCCTACCGAACAGCGCCCGGTTTCGGCCGCAGTGCCGGTACGTGGGCCGTCCTCGGGATCATCCTGGGGCCGATCGCGCTGATGATCCTCTACGTCCTGCCCAGGAAGTCGCCGCTGCCCGGCCATGGCAAGGGGTCGCAGGACCCGCAGGCCGCCCTGTACGAGAAGCCCCGGAAGCGCTGACGCCGCCGCTTCAGACGTCGTCCGTGGGGGCGGTGCTCGAAACCGCCGAGTCCGCCGTCGGGGAGCCTGCGGGCAGGGTGAATCGGAAGGTGGCCCCGGCGCCGACCGCGGATTCGAGCCAGAGATGGCCGCCATGGTGCTCGACGATCTCGCGGCAGATCGGCAGACCCAGACCGGTGCCGCGCGGCTTGTCCGTCAGGGTGTCACCCGCCTGGCCGAATTGCTCGAAGACCTTGGCATGATCTTCGGGCGCGATGCCGACGCCGGTGTCCGCGACCGCGACCTCCACGCCCCCCGACGGGCCCAGCCCACGGTCGCTCGAGGCCGGGGCGGCGGTGACGGTGATCGTCCCTGACGGTGTGAA
>JAOUEG010000156.1 GCA_029858845.1 Chloroflexota bacterium
GCCCGCACGCACCACCTACGGATCGGGCTCCTCCCGTTCGGCCGCGTCACCTCCTACGCTGGCAGGCATGGGACCCGACAACCCCTGGTCACCGAACTGGCGCCCGGACTCGACGGGCGGTCGCATGATCGCCATCCGGGCGGCCCGTCGCGGCGCGCTGCTCGCGGGCGTCCTCTACCTTCCCGTCGGCGCGCTGGCCCTCGGTATCAGCCCGTGGCCGGCCCAGCTCGCGCTGCTGGCCCTGCTGGTCGGGCTGCCCGGGGTCGCCCTGTTGGGCGCAAGCCTGGGATCCTCGACGCTCGGGTCACGGCGCGATGCGTTCATCGCCGGCACGGCGTTCGCGCTGGGCGCTCCCGTCGCATCGGTCGCCTCGTCCGTGATCGGGGCACTCGTGATCGGGGCGCTGGTCGGGGCCGAGCGTGACCTCGCCGGCCCGATCCTGCGAGCCGGGGTGAGCACGGCCGTGGCGGTCGCCCCGCTGGTCGTCCTCGCCGCTGCCGCCTGGACGGCCGGGACGCGGCGCTCGGCCTCGGATCGGGTGGGCGCCGGTCAACGATCGGCTCGCCGCTGACCGCCATCGGGTACGTCCGGATCGGCCCCTGGTGCGAACAACAGGCATGGACGCTCGCCTGGACACGATCCGCTCCGCCCCGTCGATCCTGGCGGCGATGCATCGCAGCCTGGCGCTGACGGCGGCCGTCCCTGCCACGTCGTGGTCCGCCTCGGACACGGCCGCACTCGGATCGGCGATCGACGACCCGGGCGATCAGATCACCGCGATCGCGGCGATCCATGCCCTGGCCAGGCTGCCTGACGAGGCCGCCGGCGCACGCCTCGTCGAGTGCCTCGTCGATCAGCGCCCGTTCGTTCGCGAACACGCGGTCTGGGCGCTTAGGTCCCGTCCGCTGACCGGCCTCGACCCCGTGCTCGTCGGTCGGGTCGTCGGCCTGATCCGCGATGGCGGGCTGACCGGGATGCTCGCCCAACTGACGATCGAGCGCCTGAGCAGGAACCCCCCGGGGCCGGAGGACTGGGTCAGGGAGCTGGTGTCGCTGCTGGACGAGACCCAGGACGTGACCCTTCGGGCGCGACTGATCGAGAGCGTCGGCCTGATCCGTCATGAGATGGCCGCGACCGTCCTGCGGCGATCGGCGCTGGATCCAGCCGAGGCGATCGACGCCCGCGTCGCCGCCCTTGGGGCGCTGGGGGAGCGGCCCGACGGCGATTCCTGGACCGTGGTGCGTGCCCTGTCGGGGGTCGATGGGTCCGTCGGCGACGCCGCGCGCCTCACGGGGCTCGACCTGGGCATGATCGCCCGTCCGGCCGTGCGTTCCGAAGGTGGGCTCACCATCGGTCAGCTGTACCTCCACGCGGAACTCGATCCTGAGTTATCCACCGCGGGGATGGGTGAGACGGGTGGCATCGCGACGCTGCTCGTTCGACTCGGGGATGCGCTGGTCGCACGGCCCGGGATCGATGCCGTCACGACGATCTCGCGGGGGACGGCGGACCGCGTCCCCGACGCGCTGGCGCCCTCGGCCGGCCACGCCTTCGCGCCGGTGCCGCTTGGGGCGGGCGTACCGGCCGGTATCGCGCACGCCTGGCCCGGCCTGGTGGACGCCCGTCGCGGGATCCGCCGGATCCTCCGCGCCCAGGGGCCGATGGATCGGCTGCACCTGCGCATGGCGGATGTCGGCAGTCTGGCCGGCTCCATGGCGGCGCGCTCGGAGGGCATTCCCACCGTCTTTTCGCTCGCCCCGGATCCCCACGCCCTGATCGCCGCATCGGAGCGATCCGGAACCTTGTCCCGGTCCGACTTCGGTGCCGTCGACGCGGCAGCGCACCTCTGGTTCCGCGTCGCCCTCGTTCGTCGTCTCGTCCGTCAGGCCTCGAAGGTGGTGCTCTTCCCGAGGCAGGATCTTCGAGCTCAGCTCCACGACCTCGTCGGGATCGACATCGGGGTCGACCCGGGCCGCTTCACTGTCGTCCCGGAAGGCATCGACACGTCCCGCACGGACCTCGCTCTGACGACGAGAGACCCACACTGGCAGGATGTGGAGGCAGTCGTGTCGCCACTGACGGCGGAGCGTCGCGGCCTACCCCTCATCGTTTCCGTGGGCCGGATGCACGACGTCAAGGGGATGGCTCGCGTCGTGGCAGCCTGGGCTGGGGACGCGAGTCTTGCCGACCGCACGAACCTCGTCATCGTGGGCGGAGACATGGATGATCCGTCCCCTGACGAGGCCGCCGAACTGGGGCGGATCCAGGCGGTGCTCGAGGACCATCCGGCCGCCGCGACCGGCCTCGTCCTGGCCGGCCACCGGCCGAACGGCACGGTCTCCCGCCTCCTGGTCGCCGCCCGGCGAGGATATCGATCGCTCATCGGCGAGGGTGGCGCCTACGTCTGCGGCAGCCGCAAGGAGGAGTTCGGTCTGGCGATCGTCGAGGCTCTGGCGGTGGGCCTGCCGGTCGTCGCCCCCCAGGTCGGCGGCCCGGTGACGTATGTCGCGGACGGCGACACCGGGGTCCTCGTTGATACGACGGAGCCGCGGAAGATCGCCGACGGGATCCGACGTTGCCTCGCCGCGGCGGACGACGAGGCCCGCGCCAAGCGGGCTCGCGAGCTCGTCCACGGTCGGTTCACCATCGGCGCGATGGCCGCCGCGATGGCTGGTGTCTATGCGCGGCCGAAGCGCGCGCCGGACGCGGGCCCACGGATCGGGAGCACACCCTCGGCGGCGGGAAGCGCCACGTCGCGGGTGCCGTTGCCTTGAGTCTGCTCGTCATCAGCCCGGACTATGCCTCGCATCTGCTGCCGATGGCGACGCTGGCGAAGGCCTGGGCGGACGCGGGCGAGCGCGTCATCGTGGGGACCGGACCCGCGGTGGCTCCCATCGTCGATAGGTTCGGCTTCGAGCATGCTCTGTTGCGCCTGGGTCGCGGATCCAACGCCGGCGTCATCCGGCCGGAGGACCAGCCCCCCGGCGAGTCCGACAGCCTGCGCGCCTTCTTCGCCGCGACCCGTGACGGGATGATCCCGACCCTCATGTACCAGGCCGACGCGCGCGGCGACGACCTGCTCTGGGAGCCGCTGGCGACCGCGACGGCGGTGCTGCGGATCGTGGATCGGGTGCGACCCGATGCGATCGTCGTGGATCATCTCGCGTTCTCCGCGACGCTGGCCCTTCGAGCCGCGCGGATCCCATACGCCGACGTGGTCCTGGGCCATCCGACGGCCCACCCGGTCGGTGACGAGATCTACGGAGAGGCGGTCGCCTGGCCCCCCGCCTTCCGTCCGAATCGTGGGGCGGCTGCAGCCCTGCGACGGCGATGCGCCGTCGTTCGCGATCGCTTCACCGGCACCTACAACGACACCCTGCTCACCCTCGATCCGACCGCCGATGCCGTTCCTGATGCGTTCGCCGCCCACGGCGCCACGGTCCTGTACAACTACCCGGAGGCGCTCCACGACCCCGCCCGGACGAAGGCGTTGCCCACCTCGCGCGCCTTCCTCGGGTCGTTGGTACGCCCGGAGGCTGCGGGTCCGGACATTGCGGCGTGGCTCGACCGGGACGACCCTCGCCCGATCGTCTACGTGTCGTTCGGCAGCTTCCTGTCCGCCCGATCGGACGTGCTGGCGAAGGTGGTGGACGCTCTTCGAGACCGGCCGTTGCGGGTCGCCCTGGCGATCGGGTCGGCGCCTGCCGCGGCCATCGGACCGACCCCGGCCGACTGGCTCGTCAGGACCTACCTCCCGCAGGTGGCGATCCTCGAGCACGCTTCCGTCGCCGTGACGCACGCCGGCAACAACAGCGTGACCGAGGCACTGACGGCCGGGGTGCCCCTCGTCGCGTTGCCGTTCTCGACCGATCAGTTCGCTGGCGCGGCCTCGACCGAGCGGGCGGGGCTCGGCGTCGCCCTGGACCCGAACAGCGTGACCGCGGACGCCATCGCCGCGGCCGTCGCCGACGTGTCCGCCCGGCCCTACCGTTCCGCGGCCGCCAGTCTCCGGGAAACACTGCTGGCGGACCCGGGTCCCGTCAGGGCCCGGCGGGCGGTCGACGCGCTCAGCCCGGCGGTTCGCCCAGGAGCGTGACCTGGTCGCCCAGGCGGACCCGCCCAGGCCGAGCGACGTCGGCCAGGACCCCGAAATCGACGTACCGCCCGTCGCGCAGGCCGCGGTAGGCGATGATCATCCGGAGCGTGTCCATGTCGCGCCGGCCGCTGTCGGGATCCTGGGTCGTGATGGCGCAGCGGGCATCCTGCTCGGTGACGGCCAGGACCGCAGTGCCGATGGCGATGTGTCGCCCGATCCAGGTGTCCTCCTCATGCGCTGCGGCGCCCTCGAGCTCGATGAGCATCCGGAACCGGCGGGCGTCGACCCTTCCGCCACCCGCCTGCCGGGCGAGTTCGGCCAACGAGCCGTCCGAGATCAGACTCACGGGATCGCCGTCTCGCGTCCCACCGGGCAGGTCGCAGCGGACCAGATCCACGCGGCGTCCGGCCCATTCGGACAGCGCATCCGCCCAGGGTCCCCGGACGACGTGCCCGACGGCGAGCCGGCCGTAGATCGGGACCTCCACGTGCGCTCCGAGCTCGACCTCGTCATCGAGGACCCGCCCGTCCGGGAACGCGATCCGGAGCCTCGTCGCCCCCGGGTCCGTGTGCGCTGCGACCTGGGCGAGTCCGCCCACGACGAGGCGGTCCACGAGTCGGCCGGTCTCGTCGGCCAGGAAGAAGCGCCGGTCCTCGACGACCCCGACGTCGGTCAGGTCGATCGCGTCGGGATGCTCGAGCCCAAGGCTCCGGACGGGGGCGATGGAGAAGCGGGCGGCATGGGGCATCCGCCGATGCTACCGGACGACGACGTCGCGGACCGAGAGGACCGCTCCCGGCTCGAACCGGCCAACATCGAAGACGAGGACGGCCTCGACCCGCTCGACGCCCGGCCGCCATCCATGCAGGTAGTAGTTGTCGAAGGCATTGCCGCCCGGCTCGAGGGAACGAACGTAAAGCGAGACCATCGCA